>DAOVWR010000031.1 GCA_030636545.1 Mycoplasmatota bacterium | reverse complement strand
GTTGAAATTGAATTTTATCATGATCATAATTTGTTATTTAAGTCAGACAGTGAATTAGTAAATGACACTGTATTCACATTGAATTCTGATTCGGGAATATACTATTTGTATATTGATAATTCCCAGAGTGAAACAGCCTTACTAAACTTTGACTATTTAGTATATATAAATATAGCAATAATAATACTTTATTTTTTAAGTATTATTATAATTTATCGGTTTACCTCAACACAAGTTAATAGTATTTCTCATGATATTGAAATAATCCTTAAACAAATAAGTCATAAAGGATATTATGATTCAAGTAATTTCAATTTTAGTGAATTTAATAATATTAGTAATGAGTTGATTGATTCAATAAAACAAATAGATATTTTGAGAGATCAAAAGAATAGTAAGTTAAAAGGATTGGTACATGACCTTAAAACGCCTCTAACGATTGTTTATTCATATTTGGATAAATATAAGAATAAACAAGAGTTATCAGTAAAAGAGGTAGATATTGCTATTAAATCTACTAATAAGATTAATGAGCTTATTAATGATGTAATACAAGAGAACTTTGAAAGTCATTTAATGGAAATCAATCTATCAAGAATACTCAATGAGCTAATACTGCAAAATTTAAGTGTGTTTAATTCAAAAAATATTAAAGTCATAAGCAATATTGAAGACAACATAACTTATAAATGGAATAAAAGAGACTTTGAAAGGGTAATTAATAATATATTAGCCAATGCTTACTATTATTCAGATGAATCATCAAGTATTGAGATATCACTATTACTTAAAGAAGACATTGAAATAACCATTAAAAATTATGGAATTGAGATAAATGAAGCAGATTTACTTAAGTTATTTGATAAAAATTTCCGAGCAAACAATGCAAAAGAGATTAACACAAGAGGGCAAGGGTTAGGGCTTTATATAGTTAGTATATTACTTGAAAATATCCAGGGAGAGATTAAGGTTACATCAGATAAAAAGGATGGAACGATATTTACAATTAAATTAAAAAATAGTACTTCATAATTGCAACACAATTATGAAGTACTATTTATTTGGGTGATAAAAATGAAAATTAAAAGAATGATTTTATTATTAGTATTTATGGTTTCAATTAGTTACTTTTTACTTTACAGAACAGGAACAAGTTATCCTTACTATATGCCTATGATGTATCGGGCATATCCATCTAATCTTGGGTATGTTGATTTAATCTTTTTATGGTTAGGACTTTCAAGTTTTGTATTACTAGTTATTGATATTATGCCAAAAACTATAAGAAGAGAAACAAAAGCAGTAACTATTCTAAATGAAAGATTTAGTAATGGTGAAGTGAATATTGAAGAGTATAAAAAAATTAAGAAAGAAATAAGTTAAGAGGTGATTGATATGATGTTAGGTTTCTTTATTATTATCGCAGTAGTTATCTATTTTGTTTATCAGAGCGGTTCAATAGAGTTTAAAAGCAATTCGACTAGTTCAACTTTAGATGAAAGGTTAGCTAGAGGCGAAATTACAATTGAAAAATACCGAGAAATAAGCAGTGTTATAAGTGGTAACAGCAAATGAAGAATATAATAATTGTTTCAACTTTCTTCGCAGGTATTATCTTAGGAATGTATTTTCTAAATCCACTAATTGTAGACACTAGATCAGAGACAATAAGTGAAAGTGATTATTATGGATATTGTCATGATTATGAGGATGGAAATCATTGGTTCGAAGATGAACAAATATCACAAGAGAATCAGGATTTATTACAAGTTCGGTTTGAAGAACTGTTGATTGAGAATAATTTAACAGAAGACGAACTATATGCTAATTACGATATAATGCACGAGATAATGGAAGAGTTATGGGACTATGCAGAAGAATTAGGTATCGAATATTATAATTACGGATATCATCATATGGGAAGAATGTATAGATAACTAAAAAAACTGAGTTTGTTAACTAAACTCAGTTTTTATTTTGCTTTGTTAAGCGCTTAGTTGCTGTTCATGAAAAAAAACAAAAAAGTTATTGTGTTTCACACAGTAACTATGATATTATATAAGTGTGTGATACACAATAAAGGAGGTTTTTAGATGAATTCGCAATTCAAAAGAGGAATAATTGAAATGTGTGTCTTGAAGATAATTAGTCGAAAAGATATGTATGGATTTGAACTTATTGAAAATATTTCTCAGGAAATAGAAGTAAATGAAAATACAATATATCCAATTCTAAGAAGACTTACTAAACAAGAATTATTTGACACATATACTGAATCTATGAGTATTGGTGCTCCACGAAAGTACTATACATTAACAGAACATGGGAAAGAGAAATTACAGGAATATGAAGATGAATGGAAAACATTTCTCGATAGTGTTTACAAAATATTAGGAGGTGCAAGTAATGAAGAATGATTACTTGAAAGAATTAAGAGATTTATTAGATAATTATAAGATGGAACAAACTGAAAGAGATGAGATTATATCTGATTATGATGAAATGTATGAAGGATATAATGGTAGAGGCATGGTAGATGATGATATAGTTAAGAAGTTAGGATCTCCTAGAAGTATTATTAGAGATTTAACTGAAGGATTTAGAAAGGTAGAAAAACCACTTCCTGGTGGAGAAAAAGTGATAGCTTTAACTCCGTTTATTTCGCTTATTGCTTTCTTTATTTTAGGATTTGGATTTGATTTATGGCATCCAGGTTGGTTAGTATTTCTAATTATTCCTGTAACTGCTATTGTTGTTGAAATGGGCAAAACAAGAGATGAACACTTAACAACAGCGTTAAGTCCATTCTTTGCATCACTGCTATTTCTATATTTAGGATTTTATCATAATTTATGGCATCCAGGATGGATAGTATTTATTATCATTCCAATGCTTGGTGTTTGGAATAGTAGAAGAACATTAACATTATTAGATTTGATAGTTTCTTTAAGTCCATTTATTGCAGTAATTGCTTATGTATATTTAGGGCTTAAGGGTTATTGGATTGAAGGATGGGTAGTATTTCTAATCATTCCAATGCTTGGGCTATTTAATGAAAAAGTAGTTTGGAAGTTTCTTCTTTGGGAATTACTATTTATAGGTGGTATTGCTGGGTACTTATATGTTGGATATATTTATCCTGACATGTGGGCCTACGGACTATTTGCATTTATTCCAGTATTAGTACTTGGTGTAATAACTGGAAATGTACAAATAGGATTTGGAGATGTTCCTAAGAATTACAAAATTGTAATTCTAGTGAGTACTGCTGTATTTTTACTTATTGGATTTATATTTAATGGATGGGGAATTGCCTGGTTAGCATTTCTAGCTATTCCTGTTTATGCAATAAATACTGAAGCACCTAAAAAAGATCGTATGGTGGCATCAACACCATTTATTGCATTAGTGATTTTCTTTACACTTGGATTCTTCTTTGATCTTTGGGCATATAGTTGGATGGCATTTTTAATAATTCCAATGGTAGCTATTATTAAAAATAATTAGGTTCACCAATTATTCACAACTAACTTAGCAAATTATTATATCATATAGGTGGTTCTAGCTACTTAAGGAAATTATAGGATAAGTTAGAACTGGGATGTTGAAAAGGTTCTCTAGTAAGAACCTTTTTATTTACAATTTTGTTTATTCAGCATAAAATAAGATAAAGGAGTGATATTATGGGAAAAAGCGATTCAGTTAAATTCTTTGTTCGATTTCTACTATTAACTGTATTAACAATTTTATTAGTAACAATTAGTTTTGTATTCGCCGGAATGGGTGGAGCAGGATTAGTGATTGGTGGACTAATTGTAATGGTTAATGTTATCTTCTTGCTTACATTTTTGGTTATGGCAATTTACAAATTATTCAAACACATGTTTGATAAAGAGAAAGAACACTTTGATTTTATGTATATTATTAATTTATTATTTGCATTACTCGTTAACGGTGTATTTCTAACATTTTATTTTGTTATTATGGCAGGATTTTTAATAATATTGTTACCATTTTTCGCATAAAAAAAGCAGGAATTATTCTGCTTTTTTAACGATAAAATGCAGCTCTGAATAGATCTAGAAAATGAGATATATCCATTTTTAACACTTCAAGTGTTTTCTTAGTGAACTTACAGCCATTACTAACTTTCCAATCATTTGTAATTCTTTCAATTGTCCATCTCATAACATTTAGAGAACGATCAATATTAACAGTTTCATCAAATAGATGATAATCAATATTATTAAATATTTTCTCGAATGATTCTTCAGTATTGTGAACAATGATAGCTTTAGTTTCTTTTAGGATTTCTTCATCTTGGATTAACTCGTGTCTCTCAAGTATTTTAGTAAATAATTTATGTTTATTGTAAGAATCGATTTTAGCCACTGTAGCAGAATATAATCTGTTTAAAACATCCCTATCTGCGAAATCAACTTTGTTATATGTATCGTTTTTAACTGTATCTTTTGCATGTTTGAAAATGAATACATATAAACCCTTCTTACTAATAAAGTAGTGGAATAAAAGTCCTTTTGAAACTTTCGCTTCTCTAACGATTGTGTTAGTTGAAGCTTTTCTATAGCCTTTATCTGCAAACTCTACTAATGCAGCTTCGAGTATACGATTTCTTCTAACGTCAATTTTTTCTAAAAACTCACTCATACTCTCACCCTTTCCAAAATAATATTAAGTGGTCAATTTAATGATACCACTCATTTTAGCTTTTTGCAAACTAATCGAGTTAGAAAATAGAATTAACTATTTATTTTATTTTTTTTTCATAATGTGTAAAACTAAGTAATTTTTTTACACATGCTATAATTAGATATGAGGAGTGATTTACAATGTTTCTATACGATATCAAAGTTGAAAATATGAAAGGGGAAACAAAGGTTCTTTCAGAATACAAAGGAACAGTTCTATTAATTGTAAATACGGCATCAAAATGTGGGTTTACAAAACAGTTTGGACCGCTTGAACAGTTGAATGTAAAGTATAAGAAAGACAATTTTGAAGTTCTTGGGTTTCCCTGTAATCAGTTCCTAAGACAAGACCCAGGAACTAACAAAGAGATCCTAGAATTTTGTAGTTTGAACTTTGGAGTAACATTTGAAATGTTTAGGAAAATTAATGTGAAAGGAAAAGACATACACCCTTTATATGAATATTTAGTAAATAATAGTCCAGCAAATCAAGGTAAAAAAATTAGATGGAATTTTGAAAAATTCTTGATTTCAAGTACTGGAGAGATAATTAACAGGTATCAGTCAAAAATTATCCCCGAGGCAATCGATGAAGATATTTTAAAACTTCTGGATAATTAGAAACCAATTATTGATGCAGATTAAAGAATCATAATACTCACGATTTATAAGGTGTACCCATATCTTAGATATAGGAAACTATGAAAAAGATTGCGTGTAGTTTTTACTAATCACTATTTATAAAAGTGCATATGTATTTGAATTATTAAGAGTAGTAGTATATAATATATACGTAGCAGAAATGCTACACTTATCCCTTACATAGCATGGTGAATAATTAATTTTGTTCACACATCCCCTTCCTTAAGAACCGCAGAGATGCGGTTCTTTCCTATTTATGGGTATAAAAAAACATCTCTTAATAGTTGACTATATAGAGATGTTTTATGCTTCTTTAAACATTTTCTTTTCGAGTTTTCTTGTATATATTTCTTTAAAGTTTGAGAAGTAATAAAGGAAGTTAATTGTTGTATATACTAGTAATACAAAAGTAATAATATAAATATTCCAATTAGGGAAGAATCCAGATACATTATCAGGAACTTCGTTAATAAACCAGTAATTGGTTCCTAGGAATCCATTTATTATGTAGAGTATTATTCCTAATATTATAGTATTCTTAAATACTTCCATTGTAGTTTTATAATCTACTCTGAAGTTATATGCTTTATAGTAATATAATGGAATTGATAGAATTATTGAATGAATAATTATGAAATGGTAATATCTAAAATTAAAGTACGTATATCCATATGAACTTGGTATTAGTAATGCCATTATTCCCCCGATTGTACCATAGAAGAAGGCATAGTTCCAAATCTTTTTATTATCTGTGAGTAATAGAGCAATTATTAAAAATACTGCGAAACTACACACATGTAATGGGACACTAAATCTTGGGTATGTCCAATTATGAATATGATAAGAGATTTCTAAAAATACCAAGATTCCAACAAAGACATATTTAATTCTTTGTTCTTTAGTACTATTTTTGATTTTATCGGCAATTTTTAGTGTAACAAATACTGAAAAAACAGCACACAAAGTAAGGATCAAATGGTGAATTGTCCACATTTGTGCTGCTTTACTAAAATCAATATCATGTCCAAAAAACTTTTCAAATGTCATAATAAAAACCTCGCTCATGAGTATTTCTTTCTTTTCATCACTGAATTATAACAAATATATTATGTTTTGTCTATTTACCTTTTCTTTTTCTAAAAAAAAAGTAAACACTTCAAAAGTGTTTACTCAGGCATTTCACCTTTTTGTAATTTTAATAGAAATTCTTTTAATGGTTGTTCTGGAACAAATCCAACATTTTGTCCTAATACTTCTTCACCCTTAAAGAAAAGGATTGTTGGTACTGATGAAACTCCATACTCTCTAGCTTGAGGATGTTCATTAGCATCAGCTGCGATAAACACAACATCATCTAGCTCTATATCTAAGGCAAGTTTTTCAAATATAGGTTTAAGCATTTTACATGGTGGACAAGTTGTAGTTGCGAATTTAACAATTGCAATTGTTTCATCTTTTAAATAGTCCTGTACTCTTTCATTTGGTTTTAATTCTGTTAACATAGTTAATCTCCTTTAATAAATTATTTATTATTATTTATATTATTTATACTTATATTTTATCATTAATTAATTGATTTTCAAGTAATTTGCTTATTTATAATTAGTAATATGCTATTTATAAATTATAATTTTTGTAAAACAGGGAATTATATTAGATTTGTCTATAAGAAACGGCTTTGCTTATTGTATACTTAAAGTAGTAGGAATAATAAGGAGGACACATAATGAAAAGAATATTTATGATGCTTAGTGTATTATCTTTAGTCATTTTACTATCAGGTTGCTTTGGATCTGATGAGGTAGATGAGGCTTTAGATATTTTTTGTAGTGATAATCCAGATGCTTTGGTTTGTACAAATCCCGAAGCTACAAGAAATGAGATAGTAGCTAATATGTTCAATACAATGATGATTGAATTTATTGAAGATTCAAATGAGAATTTTTGTGATGATTATTTTAGCGCAACTAATAGTGATTTATTAGATGCTTGTAAGAATGATCGATTTAGTTTAGTTCCTGAAGATATTGTTTATTTAAGTGATGACGTCGTCATCACACCGGGAGAAGGAACTAATGTTTATGAAGTTATGACGACTTATGAAGATGGTAGTACTGGGTATACTTTTACTGTGAAAATAGTAGAAGAAGATGGTGTTATTAGATTTTCTGAGTTTAGTTATGAATATAATATAAGTTCTGATGATGATTTATATTTAAGTGATGATTACATTAAAGAATTTATGGTAAAAGTAATTAATGAATCAGATGATGGTGATAGTGAATATTGTTCAACATACTTTACTGGTGAAGCATTAGTTGCTTGTACTAATGATATTGAAGCAATTATTCCGAGTATTTATGCAATGTATAATCCAGTAATTGAAAAAATTGGCACAAATAATTACGAATATAGTGTTAATAGTTATGATGGACTAGAAGCTTATACATACACAATTTTATTTGTTGAAGTAGGTGAAGAAATCTACTTGAGTGAAATTGAGTATTTAGATATAAGTACTTATAATACAAAAGCTAATGCTGAAGATGTATTAGAATCTTTCCTATACAATTTCGATAATGGTGATGATTTAGATTATCTATGTGATGAATATATTGATGGTCCTAGTAATATTGCTGATTGTAAAACTACATTTAGTGGATTATATGATAACATAAGTACTATTACTAATATTGAAGAAGATACAACCGGAGTTTACCTAGCTACTGTAGAATTTGCAGGTATAAATACTACTACTATCGTATTTGAATTATTTATTGTTGTTGGAGACGACGGTGTATACGATATGAATTTAGTTGTAAAAAGTACTGATGTTCTTGAACCACTTACTGAATATGATGCAGATGATGTTTTTGATATGCTTGGTGATTATGTTTATAATGCTAACCTTCATGAGACTTATGATAACGAAACATTTTGTGAAACATATACTGCTGAACCTGCAACGCATTCAGCTCATATAGCTTGCACTATTGAAAGACAAACAAATAAAGATAACAATGTGTATATTTATCCATATTATCTTTCTAAAGATGTTGAAAACGTTAATAAGTATACGATATATGTATATGCTTATACTGCCAATCAGACAATGGAATATGCTTATTATGTATCAATTTATGAAGGTAGTTTAGGTAGTCTGGGATTCAAGATTGAATCAAAAATAGAAAGAGATGTTACAGCGTCGAAATCTACGATAACTTCGCAAATATTGGATAGATATCAAGATTACGCTGTTGATTATTTGAATACTGATTTATTAAATGATACTCTCTTTGAAGATTATCTCTTTGCTAGATATAATTTTGCTGCATTAGGAATCACTAGAGATGAAGATATTAGTGATATTAGTTCAATAACAATTTCGAATGTTGTTGTTGGAAAACTTAAGGATGGTTATTTTCAAGTTACCGTTCATGGACTAGTTGATTTTGTTGATCCTGCTGCGGAAGATTTTGTTATTTTACAAAGTGGACGTATTTATTTTGTAATGACTAGGGTAATGTTATTCCCTCTTGAAGTAGGGGAAGTAACCGGACCTGATATTTTTGAAATAGCAGAAGCAGAAGCTGCTTACTTTGTCATGGATGCATACTTGAATTATTATACAGGTGAAATAAACTGTAATTACTTTTTTGCCTTTAACAATTCTCTTACTACAAGCTGTGAAACATCACCTAATGATTTATTTGGTGACGAATTAGTTGTAAGTACAAAAGCAGTTAGAACTGAAGGTAACAAATTTGTTGTGACAAGATACTACTATGATGATTCTAACGTATTACAATCACTCCCTGATTTATTGGTATTAATAAATTCATATGGAGGTCGTTTAAAATTTGATGAATGGTCTGCTGTTGAAGCATTTACACCAGAAATTGCAAATACCTTAATTTCTGATTTTGTTGTTGATTTACTTGATCCTACTATCCCTAACAATACTTACTGTGAAATGTATGGCATAGATGATGATTGTGATAGTGTAAGAACTGATTTACTCGCAAGTACAACAACAGTTACCTCGACTCATAAAACTGTCTTAATTGACGGATTAGAGGTTGAACAAGTAACGATTAATTATACAGTTGATGGAGTAGAACAAACATTAACTTATAATCTTGATTTTATTGTTAATGATTCAGGAGAATATGAGGTTGGCGATGTTGAAGATGCTTTAACTGAAGAAACAATGACATTAACAGAAGCAAATACTTTAATAGATCAATTTATAGTTGATTATAACGATTCATCAACTACAAATTTACAGTTAGAAGAAGAATACTTTGAGCTTACAAATATGAGTCCTGATTTCTTTATTGAGCGAACTGCCTATTTAGATAATTTAGATTCAATGGTAAAAGTCTCATTAGTTGAAGTAACTGATGAACTATTCTATAGTTTCTCATATACTATTGGAACTGATAGTTATACGAACACTATTAATATTTACAAGGTAGTAGATGGTGTTTATAATATTGAATTTTTAGATTATTCACCAGCTATTCCTGCGGGTGCTACTCTAATTGAAAGTGCATTTTATAATGAAACAATTATTAATATGTTTATTAGTCATTTTAATAATAATTTAAATGATGATGCATATATGTTAGATATGTATTTCAACAATGAAGATTATCTATTGATTACTAATAGACAAAATATCTTAAGTACTTCAACACTTGCCTTAAATACAATTGAAATAGTCAAAGATGGATCAAATCTTTATGAATCTATATATGTTGAATTTACTTATATCATGAATGGAGCTATTGTTGTAGAACAAATAAACTATAATATATATGAACTTGCGAATGGTAATTTCTTCTTTATCGAACTTGATAAAGTTGTTGTCACAACTCAATCAGTTGATGATTCAAAAACAAGCTTTAATAATTATTTAACTGATTATTTAGATTCATCAATATCGGATTATGATTTAAGTATGGAATGGTTTGGTGTGCCAAGTCATGATGCTCTTTCAGGACGTTTATCTTTCTTGGTCGCAAATGGTGAATTAGAATTTGTAGATGTAGTAGTAATTAATAATGTTTATGTAGCGTCTTATACTGAAGCAATCAATGGTGTTACATCATTGATTGAACAATCATTCTTACCAATAGTTGATGAAGCTATTGTTACATTTACTTTCTATGAAAAGGTAGTAAGTGAGATTTTACCTTACGATGCTTCTTTGACTGAGGCAAATGCAATTATGGAACAATACTTTATTGATCTAGTAGATGATACTATGACAGATCTAGATTTCTGTGGATTATACTATGATGGATTAGTTGACTGTGTTGCTAATCGACAAGCAACTATTGATATGTATAGTTATTATTTAATTGATGTATCTTCGGTATTAGATGATAATAGTGATTTAATATACGAAGTAGTATATCAAAAAAATACTCCTCTTCAAGATAGCGTTGTTACAACTGCAATGTATATCCAAATCAAGAATGATAATACATATATTTTAACTCTTGATTCAACAACTGCTGAAACTCATTCATTATATTATGTTCCGGAAATAACTTTTGATGAAGCAGAAGTTGTTAATATGCTTCAGCAATTACATGAATATTATTATGATAATACTATCTCTAGTATTGACTATTGTAACAACTACACTTATACAGATAATGATGCTTCATTACTAAGCTGGTGTATCTCAGGTAGAGATGAAATATTGTCAAATAACATTTATCTAGAAATACAATCTATTAAGTTTTTAGAAATTACCTATGATGTACATGGAAGTAATAGTTATGGATTTGAATTAGTTACAGTTGGTACTGTTGGTGACAGTGTCACTTACGATACTTTCTACTATGAGTTGATGTACCTAGTTGTTGATGACGATGCACTTCTTGGGTATTTAGCTTCTTATTTCCCTCAATATGGTAACTATACAAGTGTTTTATATGTTGATCCAACTAGTGTTGATACATATATCACTACTCAAGTAGCTCATTATGATAACTTTAGTCTTACAAACATCGAAGTTTGTAATGGGTATGGAATTACTCTACCTGGAGATTCTTGTTTTGTAGATAGAGCTAGTATTAACGGATTTACTTTATTAAGTTATTCATATGAAATTATGTCTTCTAATTCACAGGAAGCTATCGCAGTTATTGAAATAGTATATCAAGATCCTTCTGATGCAAGTATTAACATAATAAAACTGCCGTTATTACTAGAACAAACTTATGAGTATGGTACTGGAACAATTTCAATAACAGATTCTGACTATCATAACTTCCTTACTTTTGATTTTACAATGGAAGAACTTGAATTATTCGCTCAAAGTTTTGT
>DAOVWR010000010.1 GCA_030636545.1 Mycoplasmatota bacterium | reverse complement strand
GCAATGGGTGAATTTGTAATTGTTTACCCATAATAACTGGTTGGAAAATGTTACCTTCTATTGTTTGCAAGACTAAGTTAACAAGTACAACAATAAATGGATTTGGTCCTGTATCTTTTGTTATTATTGCGTAAGCAACAACTGGAACCATCGCGATAATAGCACCAAAATAAGGGATTATGTTGGTTATACCAACAATTAATCCGAAGACAAAGAAATACTTAAGACCAATTAATTTATAAATAATTGTAGCTACAGCTCCAATCGCAAACATTAAGATCAACTGACCTCGTACATATGCTCCAACTGTTTGGTTTAATCTATTACCTAAGTCAGATGCATCTTTTTCATATCTTAGGGGAATGATTGAACGTAGTGAATCATTTACAAGTTCGTAATCAAGTAAATAGTAAAATAAGAATACAGGTAAAATTAATAAAACAACCATTAAACTTATTAGTGAACTAGATAAAGATCTTGTTAATGAATCAATCATTGAACTAATTCCATCTTCAATAATTGTTGATTCATTAATTGTTCCAGCTATCCAATCATAGATATCTGTCCCAAAAATAAAGTCTGCTCTAAAATCATTCTGGAAATAAGCTGTGATTTTTGGAACATCAGTATCGAAGAATTGTCCGATTTGATCAACAACATATGGAGTCAAATAAATAATTGCAAGAACTAAAATAATTACTGTCCCAAAATAGACGATTGTAGCGCTTAATCCTCTTGGACCAACACCTCTTCTTTCTAGTAATCTAATTATTGGGTAAATAATAAGTGAGATAAGCCATGCCAAAGTAACAGGGACTAATACTGCTTTAAAAGCACCAATTATAGTTCCCCATAATTCACCAAATTGACTTGCCATATATAAATCTGCTAAGAATAGTAAAACTATTCCTAAAATCTTCATTGTCTTATTTAAAACTTCATCACTCAAGAATTTGTTTTTGTTGTCCATTAAATCACATCCTTCAATCCATTTAATTATATCATAATATTATTATAAACAAAATTATTTAATAGTTTTGATTGATAATTCTTTTAATTGCTCTTCTGAGACGCTACTAGGTGCTTGTGTTAATAAACATTGAGCACTATTAGTTTTTGGAAATGCGACAACTTCTCTGATGTTTTCAGTATGAACTAAGAGCATAATTAATCGATCAAATCCGAAGGCAATTCCACCGTGTGGTGGAGTTCCATATTTTAAGGCATCTAATAAGAATCCAAACTTTTGTTGTTGTTCTTCTTTAGAGATTCCTAAAATATCAAAGACTTGATTTTGGACCTCTTCTTGATGAATTCTAATACTACCTCCACCTAATTCTTGACCTTGCACTACTAAGTCATAGCAATAAGCTAGGGCTTTATCAGGTGCTTCTTTAAGTAAGTGCAAGTCTTGTTCTTGAACCATTGTAAATGGGTGATGAGGTGAAAAATATCGTCCGTGTTCTTCTTTATATTCAAACATTGGCCAGTCAATTACCCATAGGAAATCGTAATCATCATCATTATATAGTTTTTGTTCTTTGGCGATATGATTTCGCAAATTACCAAGGGATTGATTAACAACACTTTCCTTATCAGACACAATAAGTAATAAGTCGTTTTCTTCTAATTTTGTTCTTTCAATAATTTCTTTTTGTAGGTCTTCGTCCAAGAATTTAATAATACTACCAGCAAGTGTATTAGTTAATTTAAGATAAGCTAAGCCTTTAGCTCTAAACTTTTTAACGTAGTCTGTAAGTTTATCAATTCCTTTACGTGAGTATAAAGATGCTCCATTTTTAACATTGATTGCCTTAACTATACCGCCATTTTCAATATTTGATGTAAAAACAGTAAATGCTGTTTTAGCTGCTATATCAGTTATATCAACTAAATGCATATCAAATCTAGTATCTGGCTTATCGATACCATATTTATCCATTGCTTGTTTGTATGTTATACGTGGAAACGGGTCAACTAAATCAACATTTTTGACCTTTTTCATGATTGATTTAATCATTCTTTCACTAACATCTAAGATTTCATCTTGATCCATAAAACTAACTTCAATATCAATTTGTGTGAATTCTGGTTGGCGGTCACTTCGTAAGTCTTCATCTCTAAAACATTTAGCAATTTGGTAGTATTTTTCAAATCCAGAAATCATTAATAATTGCTTAAATATTTGTGGAGATTGCGGAAGTGCATAAAATTCTCCACCATTAATTCTTGAAGGCACAAGGTAATCTCTAGCCCCTTCAGGAGTAGATTTAGTTAAAATCGGTGTTTCTATTTCTAAGAAACCTTCTTCATTTAAAAACTCCCTAACTGCTTGACTAGCTTTGTGTCTAATAATAAAGTTTTCTTGTAAGATTGGTCTTCTTAAATCAAGATAACGATACTTTAGTCTTACTTCTTCTAAGGCATCAGTTTTATCCTGAATAATTAATGGTGTTTGCGCTGAAGTATTTAAGATTATCAACTCAGTGACTTCTACTTCTATATCACCAGTTGGAATATTTTTGTTTTTTGAACTTCTTTCGATAACTTTACCTGTTACTTCGAGAACATATTCATTCTTAATTTTAAGTGTTTTTTGGTAAAGCGGTGATTCTGGATGAAAAGCAAGTTGAGTTATCCCAAAACGATCTCGTAAATCGATAAAAACAAGTCCACCAAGGTCTCTTTTTTTAGAAACCCAACCTTTTAGAGTAACTATTTCATTAGTGTTTTCAAGTTTTAATTGTCCATTGTTATGTGTTCTTTTCATAATTATTCTCCTTATTCGCAATCATCGCATGAATCTTCTTCACATGTTTCACATGAGTGATTTGGATTCATTAATTCTGTGATGATATGGTTATATAATTGACTACTTTTAATAGTAATTTCTTTACCAGTATCTTTGTCTTTAACGTTTATTTCACCTTTTGCTTTTTCATTAGCACCATAGATAGCAATGAAACGAGCATTCATGTTGTCAGCTAGTTTAAACTGTGCTTTTAAATTCTTATCAAGAAAGTCTATATCACTGAATAATCCACCAATACGACATCTATTTAATAATCTAATTCCATCTTCTTTTTGTTCTTCACCTAATATCATTAAATAAAGGTGTAAGTAGTCTGGAGTTCCTTTGAAATTAACACTCTCTAAAGCAAACATTAATCTTTCAAGTCCAAATGCAAATCCAACACCAGGTATATCAGGCCCACCAAGTGATGATACTAAGTGATTGTATCTTCCACCACCACAAATAGTATTTTGAGCACCTAATGTTTCTAAGTTAGCATTAACTTCAAAAACAGTGTGTGTATAATAATCAAGCCCTCTAACAAGGTTTCTATCAATAACGTATTTAATTTCCATTGCATCTAAATAAGCAAGTAGTTTATTGAAATGAGTTTTACTTTCTTCATTCAAATAATCAAGTGGTTTAGGAGCGTTTTTAAGTAACTCAGTATCTTTATCAACTTTACAATCTAAGATTCTCAAAGGATTTGTTTCAAATCTTTTTTGACAATCACTACATAATGTCTGAACATCTTTTTCTAAGTAAGCGATAAGTGCTTCTTTATACATTACTTTTGATTCTTGATCACCAATAGAATTTACATGAACTTCAACATCTTTTATTTTTAAAGCTTTGATTACACTTACTGCATAACTAATAATCTCCGCATCAAGCAACGGTGAAGTACTACCAAAAGCCTCTGCCCCAAACTGAGCAAATTGACGGTATCTTCCCTTTTGAGGACGTTCATAACGAAACATTGGTCCCATATAGTATAGTTTCTTAACTGGGAGTTTATCAGCGTATAATTTATTCTCAATATAGCTTCTTGCGACTGGGGCAGTCCCCTCAGGTCGCAAGGTAATATGACGTTTACCTCTGTCAATAAAATCGTAAGTTTCTTTTGAAACAATATCAGTTTCTTCTCCTACTGAACGGTGAAACAACTCAGTATTTTCAAAGATTGGTGTTCTAATTTCTTCATAATTATAAATTTTACTAACCGATCTTATTGTTTTTTCCAATGATTGCCATTTCTTAGTGTCATTTGGTAATAAGTCGTATGTTCCTTTGATCTTTTGATACATATAAATCACTCCTTTATAATAAAAAACGTCCCTAAACAAACGTTTAAGGACGAAAATATTTCCGCGGTACCACCTTAGTTCCTAGTTTACTAGGCCCTTAACTCTTAACGCGAGTTACGTCTTTTCCTACTAATACTTCAGAAAAGCCCTCAAAAGTGTCTTCATTAAACCCTAAGTAGATACTTTCAGCCAAGGTATCTTTCTCTAAGACTAAGAAATCTAATTACTATTCTTTTTCATCAATTTACTTTATAAATTATAACCTTAAAAGCCTTTAGAGTCAACTTTTAAGCCTTTTTTAAATTCAACTATCCAGGCAATTTTGTTTGAATGATAATCTTCATGAGTAATTGAAGCAACTACTTCATCAATTATTTCACCATTATAGTTTTGGAATTTGTTTCTTAGAATGCCTTCTTTTGTAAATTCTAACTTTTCACAAACTCGTTTACTTCGGACATTAAATAAGAAATATCCATATTGTAGTCTTTTTAAACGGAGGATTTCAAAGCCGTAGACAATAACTGCTTTTGCTGCTTCTACGACAATTCCTTGTGCCCAGTAATCAGGATTAAGGACAAAACCAATTTCTGCCTTATACTGATTATAAGAATGAATTTCGATTGTTCCAATCATCTTATTGTTTTTTCTTAAAACAATTGCATAAATTCCTGGTTGTCCAAATTCTCTTTTCTTAATAGAATACTTTATAAATGCTTCAGATTCTAATTTAGATGTATGCGGTCTCCATCCTGCATTTGGTCCAACCAAGGGGCTTTGAGCATATTCAAAAACATCGTCAATATCAATTAAAGATAATGGTCGTAAAGTTAGTCTAGTTGTTTCCATAACTGGTAATAAGATTTTAATCATTCTTTTCACCTCTTGTTAATCATGACCCACTTTTCTGTGTCAATAAACCCTAGTCTTTTATAGATATTTCCTGCTTGGGGATTATCATAAAAAAGACATAGATATTTGTTTTTATTAAAATATTCTTTCATTAAATGTGACATTAGATAAGAAGCTAACCCTCTATTTCTAGCAGATATATGTGTAGCTACTGCAATTATCATTGCGTTTTTAGTTGTTTCAGCAGTTGTAGCTACGGTAGAAATAGCAATTCCACCTTCTTCGATAAAATAGGTAACACCCATTTCTTTACTGTTCATCTTACCTTCGACAAAATGATCAATACCTTGTTTTGAAACTCCAAATTCAGTAATAGATTCTAGTAATGGGTATAATAATAACGCATCTTCTTTTGTATCTAATTTCTTAATAGATATTTTAATATTCTTAAATTCATTTGTTAGTTTTTTAGCTTCTGCGAAGTATAATTCCTTATAATCAAAACCTGAAAGATGTGGATAAATCAAGTCCATTAAGGTCTTTCTACCACTTAGATATAGAAATTCATGGTTCGCTAATGTTATTAACCATTGTGTATCAAACTGGTCAACATGAGAATAGAATACAACATTTTCTCGATAGAAAAGCAAGACAGACAAATACTTGTTTTCGGTATTAAATTGACCATAAATTGTTTGAAAGTCTTTAGCAAATCCAAAAGTTTCAATATCACCTATGATGAATATGTTCAATGATGGACTACGATATAAATACTCTAAAACACTTGAGCGATCAGATTCTATAAGTTTACGTATCATCTACATCACTTACTCTCTAACATGATTGTCACTGGACCATCATTTACCAGTTTGATATCCATATATTCTCCAAAAACACCATTAAATGTTTTAATGTGATATTCATTATTTAAGATATTTGTAAGTTCTAAATATAGTTTTTCTGCGTCTAAAGGCTCCATTGCATCTGTGAAAGAGGGGCGATTACCCTTTTTTGTGTTTGCGTATAGAGTAAATTGAGAAATTGATAGTATTTCATAATTCATATCTAATATACTTTTATTCAATTTATTATCTTCATCTTCAAATATTCGTAATTTAACGATTCTTTTAGCTAAATATTCAACTTCTTTTAAAGTATCTGAATGAGTTAACCCAACAAATAATAAATACCCATTACTTATTTCTGAAATAAGCTGATTATTAACTATACACGATGCCTCTTTTACTCGTTGAACGATGACTTTCATTATTTCATCATCCGTTCTATTGAATAAATATCGCTAAGTTTTTGAAGGTTAATGATTATATTAGAAAGTTCATTTTTGTTCTTAATGCTTAATTTAAGTTTAATAACTCCTTCAAGTCGTTTGTTGCTTGAAGCTGCCACTTGTTGTACTTTGCCTTTCGAAGACGTTATTGTATTGATGATTTCCGCTAGTACGTTATCTCTATTTGATACAATAACCTTAATATTAACTTCATATGAGCGACTATTGTCAGTACCCCATGAAACATCAATATAACGGTTAGGATCTAGTCCTTTGAGGTTATTACATTTTGACCTATGCACAGCGATTCCTACACCTTTTGAAACATATCCCATAATCTTATCTCCAGGGATTGGTGTACAACAGTTTGATAATCTAATCGAAGGATTTTTTAATCCTTCTACAATAATATTTGAAACACTTTTTATTGTTTGAGGAGTTGATTCATTTATTCTTTGGATTAAGTCTTCTTCATTATATTTATTGTCACCAATCAAACTGTTTACGGCACTCACTGGTGATACTGTATTTTTACCAATCTCATAATAAAGATCTTCTAAAGAGTTACAATTTTTATGTGAAAAGAGACTAGCAATTAATTTATCAGTTAATTTAATTGTTACATTTCTAGCTTGAATTTCTCTTTGAAAGTCTTCTTTTCCAACTTCGACTAAAATACTTCTTCTACGTTTATTTAAATAGTTCTTTATCTTTGATTTTGCGTTTGATGTTTTAACTAATTTAAGCCAGTTATCATTAGGACCGAAGGAATTAACACTAGTTTTCATATTGACAATATCACCAGTATTAAGTTCGTATTCTAAAGGTACTATTTTACCATTAACAATGGCTCCAACAGTGTTGATTCCAACTTGTGTATGAATTCTAAATGCGAAATCTAAAGGGGTTGCTCCTTTAGGTAAATCAATGATATCTCCGTTTGGTGTAAAGACATATACGTTTGCTTGAAAAATATCATTTCTTAGTAAGTTTAATACTTCATTTTCATCATCAGTTTCTTTTGTAAAGCTAATTAAGTCTCCATACCATTTTAATCGTTTAGAAACTTCATCAGTCATAGTTCCACGTTTTTTTGATTCTTTATAAGCCCAGTGTGCAGCTACTCCATATTCAGCAATTTCATCCATATCTTTTGTTCTAATTTGAATTTCATATACTTTACCGTTAGCAATTACTGAAGTATGTAGAGATTGATAGAGATTTGGCTTAGGCATCGCTATATAATCTTTAAATCGATTCGGAATTGGTGTCCATTTAGAATGAATTATCCCAATTGTACGGTAACAACTCTCAATATCTTTAACGATTACTCTAATAGCTAACAAGTCATAAATTTCTTCAAATTCTTTTTTACGGTCGCGCATTTTTTTATGAACTGAATAGATATTTTTAATTCTTCCTTTGATATCACAATTAACATTATTTTCAGACAATAAATATTGAATATTTGTTTGCATTAGTTCTAAATCACCTTCACGGTTTTTCTTAGTATCCGCGATTAATTTAGAAATTCGTTTAAATTTAGCTGGTTCAATGTATTTAAAAGATGTATCTTCTAGTTCTGCTTTCATGATATTCATCCCTAAGCGATGCGCTAAAGGAGCATAAATATCCATTGTTTCTTTTGCTATTCTTAATTGTTTTTCTTCAGATAAATAATTAAGTGTTCGCATGTTATTAAGACGATCAGCAAGTTTAACAATGATAACACGAATATCTTTCGCCATAGCAAGCAACATTTTTTGATAGTTTTTAGCTTGAGAAGCAATTTTATCTGCTTCTTTTTCGGCTCCACTGAATTTATATTGCCCTAATTTTGTAACTCCCTCAGTTAGTAAAGCCACTTCTTCACCAAAGATTTTCTTGATATCTTCGTAAGTGGTATCGGTATCTTCGATTACATCATGAAGAAGACCAGCAACTAAAGTTACAGGATCAGTATGAAGGTCACTTAAAATAAGAGCAACATCGATTGGATGAATAATATATTTTTCTCCAGATTTACGAAATTGTCCTTCATGTTTTTTTAAGGCATAGTTATAAGCATCTTGAATGATCTCAAAATGCTCTTTATTTTTAATGTATTTTTTAATATTCTTTTGTAGTTCGTTAAAACTTGGCGTTCTCATACGCCTCACCTCTTAGAATCTGATTAGTGATAAAACGTTATATGCTTGCAGTTTATCTCTTCCTTTTAAAAATTCAAGTTCAATTAAGAAAGCAATTCCGACAACGATTCCACCTGATTTTTCAACTAGGTCAATTGTCGCTTCGATAGTACCACCAGTTGCAAGTAAATCGTCTATTATTAACACTTTTTGTCCAGGTTTAATATCGCCTTTATGAAGACATAAAGTGTTTGTTCCATATTCAAGATCGTAAGTAGATTCAATTACTTCTCTTGGTAGTTTGTTAGGTTTTCTAACTGGTACAAAACCGATTTCTAGTTGAGTTGCTACTGGACATCCAAAGATAAACCCGCGGGCATCAGGACCAACGATAATATCAGCATTGATTTCTTTGGTATATTCGACAAATAAATCAGTAGCATGTTTGAATGCTTTACCGTCTCCAATTAATGGAGTAATGTCTTTGAATTGAATACCTGGGATCGGATAATCAGGTACATTAGCAATATAATCTTTTAAATTCATTTTGGTACCTCCAATTAGTATATTTTTATACTTTGTATTATTTATTATATCAAAGTATTTGATAATCTACTGATTTTTTTATAAATTAATTAACTTCAAAATCTTCAATTAAAATTTGTTTCTTTGATCTTCCTCTAAAAGTGTTTATATCTAGCCGTCCTAGGAGAGTCACACTACTATGACGGTTAATTTTTGAATGAAGATTTTTATTATTAAAAAATATCGCTTCAGTAGTTGAATTAATCATTAACTTCGTATGTTCACCTTTGATTAAATATTTACTTTCCGGAATAATTTCATCGAAAATGAATAATGAATCTTTTAAATCAAATTGTTCTAATTCGAAAATCTGACTAATATCTAGTTTATAAATATTGATAACTCCTTCAGCAAGGGCGACATCATCGCGCTTAGCTGAGGGGATTAATTCATTGAATCTTCTTTTGAATTCATCAATATTCTCTTTTTTGAATTCAAGTCCAGCAGCATTTTGGTGACCGCCATAACGCACCAGTAGATCCTTTAATTCACTTAGTACATAAATAACATCTACAGATCCATAACTTCGAATACTTCCTTTGTAAGTGAACTCTTCTTCTTTCAAGACAACACTAACTTTAGAATACTCATTAGCTAATCTAGAAGCAATGATTCCTAAAACACCTTCATGCATTATTGGTGAATGAATAATAATACTCGGTTCCTTTAGGTTTAGTTGTGACAATGCTTCGTCATATAGTACTTTGGTTAGTTTTTTTCTTTTATTATTAATCACTTCAATTTCTTCAACATATTGAAGTGCTGTTTTATTATCTTCTGATAAAAGTAATTCAACGGCTATTTTAGCGCTTTTCATCCGTCCACAAGCATTTAGTCTTGGAGCAATCTTAAATTGAATATCAGCAACAGATGTATAAGTTAAGCCAAGGAAAGAAATTAGTTTTGATAAACCAAGATTCTCAGAAGATAGCATTTTCTTAAGACCAAGATTTACTATAGCTCTGTTTTCATCCACTAAAGGCATCATATCAGCAATCGTTCCTAGAGATACAATATCAATAAATTCTAGTGCATCATCTCCTATCAACGCTTGAGAGAGTTTAAAAGCGACGCCTACTCCTGCTAAAGGTTTAAATGGATAATCTGACAACGCTGTATGAATAATTGAGTAAGCACAGGGTAATTCACCCTCTTGTTCATGGTGATCGGTAATAATTAAATCTACTCCACTTTCTTTTAAAACTTTTGCTTCAAAAGTAGATTTAATCCCATTATCAACTGTGATAACTAAATTGAACTCATCGTTTATTATTTCGTATATTTTTGAATATGTTAATCCATATCCATCGACGAATCTATTTGGGATATCATAACTAATGTTTGCACCTAAATCTTTCAAGGTTTTATACAAGATGTATGTACTCGTAATTCCATCAACATCATAGTCTCCATAAATTAAAATCTTTTCATTATTCTTAATAGCAGACATGATTCGGTCAACTGATTTTTGCATATCCTTTAGGAGGTACGGATCATTCAAATCTCGTTCATCTAAACTGAACAATTCTTGATAATTTGATACTCCTCGAGAGCGGTAAATATCTTCGACCAACTTTGTTTGGTCTAAATGCGTATTCTTAATTTTCCATTTGTACATAGACGTCTCCTAACTGTGGAAGTTGATAGACCACTTACATTTTATCAGGTGCACTTACTCCAACAAGATTTAATGCATCTTTAATAACTATTTTAGTTGCGTTTAATAAAGATAATCTTTCCATTGTTTTTAATTGGTCACTACTTATAACTTGTTCATCGTTATAAAAACTATGAAAAGCACTAGCTAAACTATTTACGTAATTAGTGATTTTGTGAGGTGCTCTATGGAGGGCACCTTGCTTAATTACATCTGGATAATTTCCTAGTAATTGGATTAAATTAAATGTCTTATCACTAGTTAATGTTGTGAATGTTTTTGGTAAATTATCAAGATCAAATCCCTTTTGTTTTGCAGCTACAAAAATACTGTTTATTCTAGCGTGAGCATATTGTGTATAGTAAACTGGATTCTCGTTTGTTTGTTTTAAAGCTAAATCTAAATCTAAATCCATATGTGTGTTTAAACTTCTCATTGCGAAGAAGTATCTGACAGGATCCACTCCAACTTCATCAATTATATCTCTTAAAGTTATTGCTTTACCGCTTCTTTTAGACATTTTAACCTCTTCACCATTCTGAATGACTTTTACCATTTGTAAGATTTCAACTTCTAGTAAATCACCTTTTCCAGCAACCATTTCAATTGCCGCTTTTAAACGATCAATATAACCATGGTGATCTCCACCTAAAACATCAATAAGTTTAGTATAACCACGGTCAAGTTTTTCTTTGTGGTAAGCAATATCAGGGGCTAAATAAGTATAAGTTCCATCACTTCTTATAATGACTCTATCTTTTTCATCATTAAAATCGCTTGTTTTAAGCCATAAAGCGCCCTCTTTTTCATAAGTAAAATTATGTTCAATCAAATAATCAATTGTCTTTTCAACTAAATTATTGTCATAAAGAGATTTTTCACTGAACCAAACATCAAAAGTTACTCGGAAATCATTTAAATCCTTCTTTAATGTTTCTAATAGAGAATTAACTCCATATTGTTTGAAAAAATCGTACCCATCTTCGTTAAGAAAACGATCATTAAACTCATTTTTAATTTCTTTTGCTGCTTCAATTATTTCGCTTCCATGGTATCCATCTTTTGGCATATCAATATCAATATTAAATAGTTGCTTATATCTTGCGTCAATACTTAAAGCTAAGTTGTGTATTTGATTTCCACCATCGTTAACGTAATATTCTTTTGTCACTTGATATCCTGCTTTTCTCATAATTCTACTAATAGAATCCCCAGCTGAAGCGCCTCTTGCATGTCCGATATGGAGACTTCCTGTTGGATTAACACTTACAAATTCTAGATTATAGTGTTCTCCTTCTCCTAAATTAAGATTACCATATTCTGTTTCTTTATCGTTTATTTCTGAGATAATACTAGTTAAAAAAGACTTATCCAAGAAAATATTTATAAATCCAGGTTTAGCTACTTTTATTTTAGAAATATAAAGCCCATCTTTATTAAAACTTTCTACTATCTCTTCAGCAATCTTAATTGGTGCTTTTCTAGCAACTCTTGCTAACTTCATGGCTATATTAGTAGAATAATCCCCATTTTCTTTGCCTTTAGGAATTTCAATTATAATGTCAATATCTGCAGAAAAATACTCTAGATTGACCAGTGTGTTCTTAAACTCTTCTTTTATTTTTTTAATCAAAACATGTAAATTCATAATGCACCTCATCTATTAAATTTTAAACTTATATCCATAGATTTATAAGAATGTGTAAGAGATCCTACACTAATAAAATCTACTCCAGTTTGTGCTACTTCATTAATTCTATTTAAGACCATATTCCCACTAGCTTCTAAAAGTTTTCCGTTATTAGCTAGCACACATTTTCTTGTTAATTCGTTAGACATATTATCAAGCATAACAATATCACATTCAGTATCTATTGCTTCTAGAAATTGGTCAAATGTTTCTACTTCAACTTCTATCTTGATATAATGGTCAACTTTATTCTTAATAATTCGAACAGCTTTTGTAATTGATCCAGCACTTTTAATATGATTATCTTTTATCATAACTTGATCACTCAAACAAAATCTATGATTTATTCCTCCACCATGAACAACTGCCATTTTTTCAATAACACGAAGATTGGGAGTTGTCTTTCTTGTATCAAGGATTTTGGCATCATAATCTCCAACTTCTTTAACAAACAAACTGGTCAATGTGGCAATACCACTCATTCTTTGCATAAGGTTCAAAGCGATTCTTTCTCCTTTTAGTATCGAAGCTGTGCTACCGCTAATTATAGCAATAATGTCATTAGTTTCAACAAATATTCCATCACCATTAAGTACTTTTACGTAGACACTATCATCTAATATTTCAAAGACTCGCTTCATAATAGCAACGCCGCTTAAGACACCATCTTGTTTGGTAATAAAAACACCCTCACTAGTTTCATTTGAGAATAGATTGTCAGTAGTTATATCAATAGTTGGTATATCCTCAGCGAGAGCATCCTTAATAATTTTATCAATTCTAGCATCCATTCTTATCACCTCAACTTAAGATCTAACTGTTCGAATGCAAACTTTTTATTGGTAGATTTGAACAATTTTATCCACTTTGCACTTCGTCCTTTACCTAGTGGTCGAATTCTTTCATCATCTCTTAATCTCTTTAAAGTTCTATTAATAGTAGAATCTGATATGTAGGGATGAACATTTCTAATGTCATCTTTACTAAATACATCTGGTAATTTGTTAATAGTATTTTCAATATTATTTGATTTATTCAATTGACTATCAAATTCATAATTTCTGATTAATTCATTGATTAGATCGTAAGCATACAGAGAATTTTTTAGAAGGAAACGGTGTAATGGCAATATCTGACTAAATCCTTCATCCCAATTAAAAGAGGCATTCCGAACTTCTAAATCAAACTCTACTTTATTTCTCGCGATTATCTCCATAAAACTTATATACTCGAACACTTCATAAGAGTTAGTTAATAGTAAAATATACAACAAAATAAGACCAATTTCATTGTTTTTTTCAACAAAAGGGCTAATATTTAGGAAATCAATATAGAAATTCTCTATAATAAATGAAACCTCATACTTTCCTTCTTGTACCTTCGTCTTATATAGCTTTATTAACTCGTCTAAATCTTCTCTTTTTGACGAAAATTTACCTGATAAAAGAGTGATTTTGTTGGATTTTTTTGCTACTTTCCTAAATAGAATCTTATTATCTGGAAGTATATCTTTATATAGAAATTTCAGCAAATCAAAAACCTCATTTGTTAGAAGTTCAAATGTAGAATTTTCACTATGGATTTTAGAGAACGCGTTCTTCAGATTTAAAATAAAACGTTCATCTTTATTTTTTGGTAAGACATCCTTGTAGATTAGCGATTTCATTCTTGCATCTGATACACTAATCGAAAAGATTTTTGTAAAAAAATGTGTATCATTATTCACAGTTTGTCGCACCATTACAGGATAATCGGAACTTAATGTCTCATGATTATAGTGATTTATCCCAATTGACTTATATATATTTATATAAGACATTACAATATCATGAGGAATTTGTGTCCTATCAAGATTTGTTAAGCAATTCATATTAACCACCTCAAACGTAACATTTACAGTTCTATTTTACTATATTTATGGTGTTTTTCCAAATCTTTATCGCATTATTATAGTCATTTTGCATATTTTTGAATATATTTAATATAAAAAGTAGCTTTCGCTACTTTTTATTCGAATAATTGTTGTTGAACAAGATTAATATTTCTCTCAATGACATAGTCATTTAGGTTAGGAATCGTTGAATCAATTTCCAATTCCTCAATATTCATAAATATTGGTTTTCCTTGTTTAGGTTTAATGTATGCTTTTCCAGTAACTGTTTTATCAGTTTTAATATCAAATGCTCGCAGCACAACTAACATTTTATCAGTATTAACTGAAATCTTCGCTCTATTTTTATATTGCGTTGCGTTCATTAAGCATAGATCTATTACTAAATATGGATTTGATTTAACTTCTTTATAAAGTTTAACACCTTTATTAGTACGTCTCTTCTTAGGAATATCTTCTAAACTTAATCTCTTTATAGTACCTCTATGAGTCAAGATTAATAAATCATTATGTTCTTTTAAGACAAGTCCAGTTGCTAATTTTTGTCTAGGGGATAAATTCAATCCTTTAACACCTTTTGCTGTTGTAGAAGTAACAGAAATTTCACTTAAACTAAATTTTAGGGCAAGTCCTTTTCTAGTTACGATTAACAAATCATTATCTAACGAGTCAGTTACATCAACTTTTACCAGAGAATCGCCTTTATTCAAGCTGATTGCCTTGATTGTTTTAGAATATCTAGAAACATTAAAATCTTCTAGTTTTGTAAGTTTAATCAAATTGTTTCTTGTAATAAATACAAGATGCTTGTTTGCTTTAAAGTCATCAACATGAACAATTTTAGTTATTTTTTCATTTTCTTCTAGCTGAACAATATTATTGATATGCGTTCCTAGGTCTTTCCATTTCGAATTTGAAACTTTATATACAGGTAAATATACATAGTTTCCTTTATTAGTAAATAATAAAATTGTATCGACTGTTGATACTTCACTTACAAATAACATTGAGTCGTTTTCTTTAATATTTGGTTTGTCAGTAGCCTTGAATGATTTTACTGATGATCTTTTAACGTAACCTTCTCGGCTAATTCCAATTACTGCTTGTTCTGCAACTACTAATTCTTCTTCTGTAATTGTTATTCTTTCAATTTCTTCTTCGATTTCCGATTTTCTTGGAGTTGATAAGGTTCTACTAATTGACTTTAATTCTGTTTTGATTACATTTTGAAGTTCTTCTTCAGTATGTAATATCAAACTTAGTTTTTCAATTTGAAGTTCTAATTTATTATGTTCTTTTTCTAGTGCTTTTATGTCTGTACTAGATAGACGATAAAGTTGTAGTGTAACAATTGCTTCAGACTGTTCTTCGGTAAATTTATATTTCTTCATCAATCTGTTTTTTGCATCTCTTTTATTCTTAGAAGCTCTTATTAAAGCGATAACTTCATCTAAGATGTCCATCATTTTAATAATACCTTCAACTATATGAGATCTTTTTTGAGCTCTTCTTAACTCATAATTTGATCTGTTAGTTATAACTTCTTTTTGATGAAGAATGTATGCATCAATCATAGGAAGAATTCCCATTAGCATTGGACGTTTATTATTAATAGAAACCATATTATAGTTATATGATTTAGATAGATCTGTTTTCTTATGTAGGAAGTTAAGGATAAATTGCGGATTAAAATTCTTTTTAATATCAATTACAATACGTAATCCTTCACGATCTGATTCATCGCGAACCTCAGCAATTCCGTCAATTCCCTTTTTGATTCTAATATCGTCCATTTTTCTCACTAATGTTGCCTTATTTACTTCATATGGGATTTCAGTAATAATAATTTGTTGATTTTCTATTACTGATTTGGATTTCATTATTACTCTTCCGCGCCCAGTTTCAAAAGCTTGTCTGATTTGATCTTTACCTTGTACAATAGCACCAGTTGGGAAATCCGGACCTTTTACAATTTTTAAAATGTCATCGATAGTCATATCAGGAGTATCAATTCTTTTAATAACTGCCTTAATAATTTCTCTTAAATTATGTGGAGGAATGTCAGTTGCGTACCCCGCAGAAATACCAGTTGATCCATTTACTAAAAGATTAGGATATCTTGCAGGTAAAACAATTGGCTCATATTCTTCATCATCAAAATTTGGAATAAATACAACAGTTCTTTTATCAATATCTCTTAATAATATTTCACTTGACAGGCTCATTCTTGCTTCAGTATATCGCATGGCTGCAGCGCTATCGCCATCTATTGAACCATTATTACCATGCATATCAATAAGTAGATTTCTAATTTTCCATGGTTGAGATAATCTAACCATGGCATCATAAACTGAAGTATCTCCATGTGGATGATACTTACCTATAACGTCTCCAACAATTCTAGCACATTTCTTATATGGTTTATCACTAAACATTCCCAATTTATACATTGAGAATAATATTCTTCTTTGAACAGGTTTTAATCCATCACGTACATCGGGTAAAGCTCGATCTTGAATAATATATTTAGAATAACGACCAAATCTTTCACCAACAATATCTTCTAAGTTTTCTTTGATGATTTTTTCATCAACAAAAGTGTTTATTTCTTCAATAACTTTTCTTTTCATCTTAATCACCTATTACAAAGTCATCTTCACTACCAAATTCGACATTGGATTCAATCCAATCTCGTCTTGGTTCAACTTTGTCTCCCATTAGTATAGTGATTCTTTGATCTGCATCAGCTAAGTCATCAATATTGACTTGAATTAAGGTTCTAGTTGCGGGATCCATAGTTGTATCCCATAGTTGAGTTGCATTCATTTCACCTAAACCTTTGAATCTTTGAATAGTTGTATTTTTATGTCCATTAGTGATTTCTTGTAATTTTTCATCATTCCAAGCATATGTAAATACGTTTTTCCCTTTTACCTTGTGAGTAACTTTATAAAGTGGTGGTAAGGCAATATATACTTTACCAGCTTCTACTAATTCTCGCATATATCTAAAGAAGAAAGTTAAAAGCAATACTTGAATATGTGCACCATCTGTATCGGCATCTGTCATTATAATAACCTTTGCGTAGTTACACTTATTAATATCAAAATCAGGTCCTAGACCTGCTCCTATTGTATGAATAATTGTATTTACTTCCTCGTTTTTCAGTACATCTTCAATCTTTGCTTTTTCAGTATTTATAACTTTACCCCGTAAGGGAAGGATTGCTTGGAATCTTCTATCTCGGCCTTGTTTAGCACTTCCACCAGCACTATCACCTTCGACTAAGTATAATTCATTCTTAGCCGGATTCTTTGTTTGTGCAGGTGAAAGTTTTCCTGAAAGGTTAGTTTCAATTTTACTCTTTCTTTTTTCTAAACGAGCCTCTTCTCGAGCTTTTCTAGCTGCATCTCTTACTGTTTGTGCTCGTAAAGCTTTCTCAATTAATGTATATGTTAAATTATTATTTTCTTCGAAGAAATAAGTCATTTTTTCTGAGACTACTTGTTCAACAGCAGTTCTAGCATCAGGTGTTCCTAACTTATTCTTTGTTTGTCCTTCAAATTGTAGTAGGTTTTCAGGTATTCTTACAGAAAGGATAGTTGTAAGTCCTTCCCTAATGTCAGCACCTTCTAATTTTTTACCATTTTTTAGTAATCCAACTTTTTGGCCATACTCGTTAAACAGTTTAGTTAAGGCAGATTTGTATCCTGTCTCATGATTTCCTCCATCTTTTGTACGTACATTATTAACAAAAGATATTAGTTGATCTGTATATGATTTAGTAAATTGGAAAGCAACTTCTACTTCAATGTCCAAGGCTATACCTTCTAAAAATTTTGGTTCATGAATTGGTTTCTTTGTTTTATTAATAAAATCTATATAGGAAATGATTCCATCTTCATAGAAAAATTCTTTTTGATTTTTTGATCTCTCATCTATTAATATAATTTTTAATCCCTTAAGCAAAAAGGCACTTTCTCTCAAGCGCTCAACAATTGTTTGATAATTGAAGACTGTTGATGTAAAAATTTCTGAATCTGGTTTAAACCAGACAGATGTTCCATTACTTTTTGATTCACCTACTAATTTAAGTTGAGAAACAGTTTGTCCCCCATTTGAGAATCTCATATTGTAAATTTTCTTATCTCGGTAAACAGTAACATCTACAAACTCACTTAGTGCATTAACAACGCTTGCTCCCACACCATGTAATCCTCCAGAAACTTTGTATCCACCAGCTTGTCCGAATTTTGCTCCGGCATGTAATTTTGTATAAATAATCTCTAAAGCACTTTTTCCACTCTTATGTAAATCGACTGGAACACCCCGACCGTTGTCAGTAACAACAACACTATTATCTTCCTTGATAGTAACAGATATTTCATCTCCAAAACCTGCAAGAACTTCATCAATTGCATTATCTACAATTTCCCAAACTAAGTGGTGAAGCCCTCTAGAGTCTGTACTACCAACATACATACCTGGTCTTTTTCTTACCGCTTCTAGTTCTTCAAGAATCTGAATCGACTCAGCATTATAATTATTTAAGTTGTTTTCCATCTCATATTCACATCCTATTCTACTAACTACTTTATCTATTATATCAAAATGAAAACTATTTTAATAGTGATATTTTTTTTTTATTATGTTATAATACTTGAGAAATACGAAACAGAGGTGGATTTTTATGGTATTATCGTATGGACTTTTATTAATTGCATATTTAATTGGAGCAATTCCTTTTTCGATTATAATCGGAAAAAAAATGAAGGGTATTGACGTTAGAGAACACGGTAGTGGTAACCCTGGTGGAACCAATTCTTTAAGATTTTTAGGACTTAAAGTAGGTGCATTTGTAATCATTGGAGATGTATCTAAAGGTGCAATAATAATATTGCTTATGAAATTTGGTATTCTTGGAAATGTTGAAAATCTATTACATCCACTTGCTTATGGATTTGCATCTGCATTTGGACATTCATATTCAGTATTTATAAAATTCAAAGGTGGAAAAGCAGTTGGAACTAGTGCTGGTGCATATGCTGCTTTTAATCCATTAGTTACACTTGGAGCTGGAGTATTTTTCTTCGCCGGGTTAAAATTTACTAAATATGTTAGTTTAGGATCGACTTTTTTCGGTCTTGGTCTTGTAATAATTTCCTTAATCATTAAAGATTATGACATGCTAATCTACACATCCTTGACAGCAATATTGATAATTTTTAGACATAGAAGTAATTATAAAAATATAATTAATAAAGTAGAGCCACAGATTTCATGGTTAAATAAAAAGAAGCAATAGCTTCTTTTTTTATTATAAAAATTATTGACCGATGAATTTGATATATTTCAATTTCTAAATATATTGACCACTTAAATTAAAATAATATTTATAGAAATAATGAGATGTTATTGTTTCTATTTCATCGACCTTGTTCGCGTGTACTAGTAAGCCTTTTATTATGCCTTTATTGTATTTTGTTGTAGAGGAGAAATATAATTCAGCATTTGTGGCAGCTCTAAGATCTTTATATTTTTTAAAATATAATTACGTTATCTACTCTCGTAAAATCAATGACCGATTACTGTAAATAAAAAACTCTCCATTCGGAGAGTTAATTTTTATTTTGCTTGATCCATAGATGCCATAACTTGTCTAACTTGTTTTTCAGAAGGCTTTCTTCCCATTTGCATCATCATTGCTCTGATCATATTTTCATTTACCGGAGGATTTTCTCTTAGGTATTTCTTAAAATATCTTTGTGATAAAAAGAATCCTATAATTGCTCCGACTAATAGTGCTCCAACGATCAATACTATAATTAACCATGTTTCCATACTATCACTCCTTAATTTATCTCTTTTTAATTTTACAAGAATATAACTATAAAAACAAGATAATTATTTATTTTCTCTTTAATTATAAATATTGTTAAAATTTGTAAATATTTATTTACTTTTCGGCAATTTTCCTTTAAAATGTATTTGAGATTAAAAGTTCGCAAGAAGGAGGTACTATAGTATGCCAAGAAGAATTAATGAAGATTGTATTGCATGTGCAGCATGTGTTGCAGAATGCCCAGTCGATTGTATTTCTGAAGGAGATATCTTTGTAATAGATGAAGATGCTTGTATTGATTGTGGAGCATGTGAACCTGTTTGCCCAGTTGAAGCTATATTCGAAGTTTAAAAAAAGAGTTTAAAACTCTTTTTTTTATACAAATTTGTAAGGATTAGTATTTATCTTACTAATAATTATGTTGGATGTTACTCCAGCATTTTTTAATACATTTTTTAACTCAAATACAAAGAATTTTTCAATATTATGACCAATATCTAGTGCATTAAGCCCAATAGCTAAAACATCATGGGCATAATGATAAGATAAGTCTCCAGTAACATACAAATCAGCATTCATTTTCTTAGCATTGTAAATATTACTAGAGCCACTTCCGCCCGATATAGCAATAGAACTAACTTTAGCAGTTAAGTCTCCAATGAATCTTGCATTATCAACTTTAAATGTTTCTTTAACAAATTTAATCGCTTTTTCCATACTCATTTCGGCTACTTCACCAACTCTACCTAACCCTTCGGATTCAGTTGTGTAATCTAATATCTTTTGATTTTTTAGATTAAGCATATTAGCTAATATTAGGTTCATTCCTTTGTTACTAATGTCAAAATTTGTATGAGCTACATATAGTGTAATTTCGTTTTTAATCAACTTTTCAATAAGCATACCTTTATATGTGTCAGTATTAATGTTTTTTATTGGAGAGAAAATAAGAGGGTGATGAACAATAATTAGTTCTACTTCGTTGCTGATTGCTTCATCAACTACTTCTAAAGTTAAATCTAAAGAAAGTAAAATTTTATTTACCTCTTTATTTAATGTTCCAATTTGAAGACCAACATTATCCCATTCATACGCTAAATCTCTTGGATAAAACGTTTCAAATATTTCCTTAATTTTCATTCCATTCATTTTAAAGCCTCCTTTAGAAGCAATATACGAGCCTGAATCGATATTCTTCTGTCTGGTGAACTAACTTGGTTTAACAAAGTATTTAGTCTCTTTAATTCACTATCAATTCTCATTGTAAAGAAATATGATTTTTCGACGAGATTTAGAGGACCAAAGATTATTTCTAAACTAGTGTATTCTTTTTTTCCTGGTTCTATAACAATTAAATCGTAAAGTTTATTCTTTTCATTAATGATAACTTCATCAACAATATGGTAACTAATAGTACTGAGCATCTTCCTAATCATATCAGCATCATTGTTTGGCTGTAAAATAAGTCTTTTAACGTTCTTAAGACTATGATTTTTCAGGATATTGGCAATTAAGCCACCTCCCATACCACTAATTACAACAACATCAACATCATCATCTAATTGATCTAATCCATCACCAAGTAATACAGTGATTTTATCAGCTAAGTTACTATTTTTTACATTGTTAGATGCAATACCAAAAGGACCAATTTTATTGTCTATCGCAATTGCTGATAAAACATAACCTTGCATAATTGCTTCAATAGGAAGCAATGCGTGGTCAGTCCCAATATCGG
>DAOVWR010000076.1 GCA_030636545.1 Mycoplasmatota bacterium | reverse complement strand
TTAGATATTATTCTTATTGACAATATATATTATGAGAATACTTTTGAAAATCCTGAAATTCAATTTGGATACATATTAAATAATTCGACTATAGAATTTAATGAATTAGATATCTATTTTGCTCAAAACTTATGGGTAGATGCTAATTATTATGTTTCATACGAAATCTATGCTTTTGAAAATCAGTTTGATGTGGTTGTCTCACTTGATCCTGAAGCAACATTAGGTATTATTGAATATAATAGTAATCAGGATAATCCTTTTATATTTTATGGTATGGTTTATGATGAGCTGACATTTGATTTAGCAATTGCAAATGGTAAATTAGATGGATATAGTTATTTTGATAACGCAGAGATGGCAGCATTCTTATTTAGAGTATCAACTAATCTAAATACTGGTGAAGATTTCTTAGAAGGAACAATCTATGAGTATTCTGGAGATACAAACTTAATATTCTTTGGTTATGACTCTGATGATTATCCTGGGTTATTTGATGGATTTGGGAATTAGAAATAACTGAAATATTGGTATAAAATTTAAAACTGAACATAGTATTAATTTGTTCAGTTTTTTAATACAGACATTATAGATATATTAATACTGTGATATAATTATATTGTAAGGTGATAAAGTAAAAATCATAGGAGGATAAAAATGATTATTGGAAATATTGATGATTTAACAGCTAAAGATGTAGTTACATCAGAAGCAAAGTTTACTACTATGAAAGTTTTAGTCTCACCAGATGAAGGTTGGGAAGGTTATGTTATGAGAGTAGTAGAAGTTGGGGAAACTGGCTATACTCCAAAACACAGTCACCCGTGGCAACACATCAACTACATGATTGAAGGTAATGGAGAAATTATGATTGATGGAAAAATAAATAATGTAAAGCCTGGATCTTATGCTTTTATTCCACCAGGTGTATTACATCAGTTTAGAAATGTAGGTAGTGGAATCTTTAAGTTTATTTGTATTGTTCCAAAAGAAGGACATATATATTAAAAAATAACAAGGCAAAAGTTTGCTTTGTTATTTTTTTACAATACAAGAAACTAGGAAATTATTTGCTTTTTCTAATTTCTTTGAAGGCACTCTCAAATTCTTTTTTTACTTCTGATTTCATTTTTATTAATTGTTTTTCAAAAACCTCTTTTATTTTATCTTTGCTTAAGAATGGTAAAATATCACCTTCACATACTTTTTCACTTTTGATATATCCTTCTTGATAAGCTTCGTATAAAATATTCATTTGTCTTTGATTTAAGAATGGTAGAAGATGACTTACATAAACTAATACCGAATCATCATTTAAAGCACGATCAATTACTTCATCCAACTTTTTTTCATCGGCATAAGGAAGAACATGAACTAATTTTAGTTCAATCTTCTTTTCTAAAACCTCGTCTATTAATAAATCAATTTCTTTTTTATCTAAAAATGGTAACATGTTAAGTATTTTCATATATATTCCTCCTATTTTTGGATTTAATTTTCTAAATTATATTTTCTTTTTTCAAGATTACTTAGTAAATGTCTTATTTCAATCATATTTTCCTCGTTATCCATCATGCCATCTAAGAGTTTCATTCTTTCTGCCGGATTTAAAATAATAATAAATTCTGCAAGATCAATATCTAAATCACCTGATATTACTTTTTCAACAAAGAGTCTTCTTTCTTGGATGTTTAGTAAATAAAAGATTGAGGTTACTTTAATTGGGTCTAGATCGCCATTCAGAAATTTGTTAATTACTTCTTTACGATGCGAGGAACGGAGATATTCATCAACGTTGTTTACGCAAATATCTTTGACAAGATTAAGTTCTTCAAAACACTCATTTAATAAAAAATCAATGCTGATATCATATTCATAACAAAGTAATACTAAAGTTTCAATATCTGGGAAAGATTCACCTCTCTCCCATTTAGATACTGCCTGTGGTGTAACAAGAAGTATCTTTGATAATTGGCTTTGTGTCATTTTTTTTGAAAGTCTCTTTAATGCGATAATCTGTCCAAACTTGTTTAGATTAATCATTACATCACCTCAATATTAGTTGTAACCTATCTACATTATAGTTCCTTATTTTAGCTTTTTCAATAAACTGCTGGTTTATATTTAAGCTATTTATTCATAAAGTAAAAATATTGGCAAAAGAAAACTACACAAAATTTGTGTAGTTATTAGTCTTTATTAAATACTTCTTTTAATCCAATTGCGTCTTTATTATAGACGTCTACCAATCCATGATAGTGTTTATAAAATGATAAGAATGCATATAGAGAAACCAAAATAATTGATATGTAATGGTATCCTAAGAAATACATGGCAATTGGAGCGATAACTATTACAACCATTGTAGCAATAGTAACAAAGTCAGATTTTAAGGTAACGAGAATAAAGATGATAAGTAGTATTAGAGTGTACAGTGGAGCAATTGCAAATAACATTCCACCATAAGTCGCAGTACCTTTTCCACCTTTGAATTTAAGGAATATGGGGTATACATGCCCGATGATAACACTTATTCCACCAATGAACCAAATTATCTCGTTCTCAGGAAACAGTATTCTTAATACTATGACAGGTAATAATCCTTTTAGAAGATCAATAACACCAACAAGTATTCCATATTTTAATCCTAGTGTAATAACTGCATTTGAAGTTCCGGCATTTCCAGTATTAACTTCTCTAATATCAATTCCTTTAACTGCTCTCGCAATAATTACAGCTGGATTTATTGAACCAATTAAATAGCCTATTATTATAATAATTAAGTATTCCATATTTATTAACTCCTCTATTCAAAACATTACATTAATTATAGCTTATTAACAATTTATGTCAAATGTTGTGATAATTCATTAAATGATTTTTCACCTATAATTTGTTATAATAATAGAAATGATAAAAATTTAGGAGGACACTATTTATGAAAAAACATTACGTTGGAATAGATATTTTAAGAGGTATTGGAATCTTTTCGGTATTAGTACTTCATACTGCTTTTTACTATTTTGATGGTATCTATGACTTAGATTTAAGTGATCCACCCTTAGTTATTACTTTGATAGGATTTATTTTAATGTTTGCTGGAATGTTTGCGATGATTAGTGGAGTTGTTCATACCTTACAAGCATACCGTAAAATTAAAGAAAAAAACTTTACATTAAAAGATACTTTAAGATACTCTTTATTTTCAGGATTATATATTCTTTTAATTGCTTATCTATATTTCTTATTCACAGGACCAGGATTAATTTTATTTGCAACTAGGAGTATGGATAATAGTTTGTTAGTTGAATTGATTAGAAATCAAAGATTAATCTTTCCATCACTTGAAAGAATCTTGTATGTGGATAGTTTAGTTATGATAGGATCAAACATTATTTTACTAGGCTTAATAACATTTATTGGCTTTAAATTTATAAAGAGTGATAATAGAAGAAGTTTATACTATTATATTTTCGCAGTAATTATTTTATTATTAACAATATTTAGGATACCTCTATATGACACATATTTAACCGCTGTTGACGAAGGAAGATATTTTAGTGTCTTATTACTTAATTGGTTTGTTAATAAGAATAATCCAATATTACCGTTCTTATCATTTGCCCTTTTTGGTGGATGGTTATCAACATTATTAATCGAGGGTAATATCAAAAAGACAAGAATGTTAGTTATTCCAAGTGGAATAATATTCATTATTATTGGTCTGTTTATTTATTTGACTGCCGAAGAAACAATGTTAGATAGAAGAATTGATTATACATGGTATGGGATAATGGTGTTTCAAATTGGTTTATTTAAGTTATTGATTTTAGGATTTATTAGAATGTATGACACTGAATCAAATAAGAAGCTTAGTATAGTATCTAGATTTTTATATCGTTTCGGAGTTGCTGGATTAACTGTTTTCTTTATCGAACAAATATTTTCGAGTATCTTAAAGGAAATCTTATTAATGTTTAATAGTAATTTATATTTAGATATTCCAGTTTCAATTCTAATTGGATTGTTACTCGCAGTTATGTGGGGATTACTACTTAAACTTTGGAGCAGATATAATTATAAATATGGAATAGAATATTTTTATGTTAAGTTAATGAGTAAGTATGGCGGAAGTGAAAAAGAACATAAACTAAAAGAGTAGGGATATTATGAATTTTATTATTGGCGTAGTAGATTATTTCAGATTAGTTATTCATCGATCTTTTTATTCAGAGAAAAGAATTAAGAGATGTCAAACCAAACAATTAAAGAAGATTTATAATTACGCTATTAAAAACAGTCCTTTTTATCAAGAACTATATAAAGATAAATCATTTAACACTATAGATGATTTTCATAAATTACCAATTATTAATAAAAAGATTATGATGGATAATTTTACATCATTAAATACTTGTGGATTAATAAAAGAAGAAGTAATGGATTACGCTGTAGATAAAGAAAACAATAAAGATTTTTTAGGATACTACAAAGGTGAATATGTGATAGGACTATCTAGTGGGACTAGTGGAAATAAAGGTATTTATATTACTCCTAAAGAAATGACAAAAAGATTACCATCAGTTTTTTTAGCTAGAAGTGGATTATCAATAGGAATGTTACCATATAAAATACTATTTGTCTTAAGAGTGTTCTCGCAAGGATTTGAAGACATTAATTCAAAACTAGTAGACTTACATTATTGTTCAACAATGGAGAAGATAGATTTAATAGTTGATAAAATTAATTCTTTAAATATTAATATCTTAATGGCTCCACCAAGTTTGATAAGAGAACTGCTTCCTTATTCTGATCAAATAAAATCAAAGATAAAGAAAATTGTTACTTATGCAGAAGTATTAGAAGATGTCGATAAAGAGCGATTTGAAAAAGAGTTTAAAACAGAAGTTATTGAAATATATCAAGCAAGCGAAGGGCAAATGGCAAGCGCATGTAAATACGGACATCTTCACATAAATGAAGAATTAGTATATGTAGAACTCTATGATGAGGATGGAAACCTTATTGAAGAAGAAGATGTAGTAGGCCATAAAATGATAATTACAAATCTTATTAACTATGCTCAACCACTTATTAGGTATGAGATGAACGATATGATTGTTTTAGATAAAGAGTGTCCATGCGGCTCTAAATATAGAAGAATTAAAAAGGTACTAGGAAGACACGATGATTTAATATACTTTCTAGATCAATCAAAAAAGAAGAAATATATCTTCCCAGATTTGTTTGTTAGGTGGATTATTGTCTGTAGTGAGAATATTAGAGAGTTTCAGGTTATTCAAGATAAAGTAAATCAGGTGAATATTTACATTGATACTATAAAGAAAGATGATATACAGTTATTAAATATAATTGAATTGAAAATCAAGAAGGAACTTGCAGAGTTTGAAATAATGAGCCCAGTAATTAATATTGAATTCAAAAAGATAGCCATCCCTAAAGAAAAGAATAAATATAAAAGGTTTATTAATAATTCATAAAAACATAAAAAGTAGTGCAACTTTTAGTTACACTACTTTTTATAGTTTATATTGGATAAATCAATCTCAAATCTACAGATGAAATCACCATTCAAAGCTGTTTTCAGTAATTTAACATCTAGTTCTTGTTCTAGTATTATTTCAAAATGCTACTTGGCAAACCCAGCACTGCAATAACACCATTGTTTTGGTATGTCCTCTTTTTCAGTCAAAATATTTTCTCTCACA
>DAOVWR010000071.1 GCA_030636545.1 Mycoplasmatota bacterium | reverse complement strand
TAGGAATGTTTAGTTCGGTGATTACTGGAGTAAAAGAAATAAATAATGATTTTTTTTTAACACCGGGTGACTATCCTTTAATCCAAAAAGAAACATTTAGATCTTTACTTAATGCAAGTGGGGAAATTAGGGTTCCAATTTTCAATAACCGTAAAGGACATCCTATTCTGATCAAGAAAGAACTAATTGATCCCCTATTAAATGAGCCAGTTGACTCGAATTTAAAAGTATTTAGAGATCGTTACACCGTTAATTACATTGAAACAACCGATGAAGGAGTATTAATTGACGTTGATACAATGGAAGATTATTTACTAATTAAAGAAACAAAGAGAGGAAAGATAGATAATGGAGATAGTTAATTATTTTAAGGCAAAAACAATTGAAGAAGCTTACGAAAAACTACAAGAAGACAAAGCAAATTTAATTATTGGTGGTGGAGCTTGGCTTAGGTTATCTTCGAAAACCGTCGAAACAGCAATTGATTTAGAACATGTTGGTCTAAATCAAATCAAAGAAACAAAAGACACTATAGAAATAGATGCTTATGTTACTTTGAGAGAAGTTGAAAAGAATGAAACACTTAAGAATCTATTTAGTGGTATTGTTAGTAAAGGAGTTAATGGAATCATGGGAGTAGCCTTAAGAAATTTAGTTACTGTCGGAGGAAGTATCGCTGGAAAATACTCTTTTTCAGACTTTATAACACCATTATTAGCTGTAAACACTGAAGTAGTAATGTACAAAGCAGGTAAAATGCCTTTAGAAGATTTTTTAAAGCTAAGATCTAGAGAAAAAGATATCATTTTAAAAATAATTATTAAAAAAGAAGAAATGCTAGGTTACTATTACAAAATGAAAAAAACTGGCTTAGATTTCGCAGTTGTTAATGTCGGAATTACAAATCAAGATGGACATTATAAGATTATTGTTGGAGCTAGACCAAGTCTTGCGACATTTGCTGTAAAAGCAATGGAATTTATTAACAATCAAAAGGAAGTTACTGAAAAAGTAATGGAAGAAACTGCTAAAATCGCAGGAGAAGAATTGAAATTTGGAACTAATAGTAAAGCCGGTAAAGAGTATCGCACTGAATTAGCTAAAGTGTACATTAGAAGAGGATTGAAAGAGGTGACTAAATAATGAGAATCAATATTGAAGTTAATGGAAATTTAAAAACTTATGATGTTGCACCTGATGACTACCTTTTAGATACATTAAGAGCTGACAATATTTTTAGTATTAAAAGAGGATGCGAAACTTCAAGTTGTGGTGTATGTACTGTTTTAATGGATGGTAAAGCTGTTCAATCATGTACTATCTTAAGTGTGAAAGCTGAAGGACACAAAATCACTACTATTGAAGGACACCAAAAGGAAGCTAAAAAACTTAGTGAACATTTCGGACATCAAGGAGCAGATCAATGTGGGTATTGTAATTCAGCATTAGCATTAACTGTTCACGCTATGAAAGACGAAATTAAAGAACCTACAAATGAAGATATAAAAGAATATCTAGTTGGTAACTTATGTCGTTGTACTGGATATGAAGCTCAACATAGAGCTATTAAATTATGTTTGGAGGATGACGAATGAAAGTTGTAAATCAAGCACTTCCATCGGTAGATGGAAAAGGGTTAATGATGGGTAAAAAAGCATATTCTGATGACTATGCAGAACCTAATTCTTTAATCGTAAAAGTATTAAGAAGTCCTCATCCTTACGCAAAAATAGTTAAAATTGATACTACTAAAGCAGAGGCATTAGATGGTGTTGAACTAGTTTTAACTTATAAAGATTTTGATAGAAGACCATTTACAAGAGCCGGGCAAGGATATCCAGAACCTTCTCCGCATGATAAATTTGTTTTAGATAATTATGTGAGATATATCGGTGATGAAGCTGCAGCTGTTGCAGCAGTAGATGTTAGAACTGCTGAAAAAGCTCTAAAACTTATCGATATTGAATACGAAGTACTAGAACCTGTTTTAGATTTTGAAACTGCTTTTGAAAATAAAATAATTATTCATCCAGAGCCGGAAATTCATGAAATGTTCCCAATTGGATTTGATCCTAAGAAAAACTTAGCAGCATCTTACCATATGCATGTTGGAGATGTTGATAAGTCTTTAGAAGAATCAGAAGTTGTTATTGAGCAGTCTTTTTATACACACGCTCAAGCACATGTGATGATCGAGCCACATACTGTTAATTCACGTATGGATTATCAAGGTCGTTTGGTAATTTATTCATCAACTCAAACACCTATTCATGTTAGAAGAATTATTTCTCAAGCATTAGATTATCCTCTTAGTAAAATTCGTGTTATTAAACCACGTGTTGGTGGAGGATTTGGAGGGAAACAACAAGTTCATGGTGAAATGTTTGTTGCTACTGTAACAATAAAAACGGGTAAACCAGCAAAAATGATATATACCAGAAAAGAAGTATTTGAATCAAGTTATTCAAGACATCCGATGCGTTTTGACCTTAAATTAGGTTCTACAAAAGATGGTGTCTTAAAAGCAATCGATGCTTACGTAGTTTCTGATACTGGAGCATACGGTGAACATGCTTTAACAGTATTTATGGTTGCTGCTGCAAAAGTATTCCCACTTTATAATAAAGTAGATTCTGTAAGGTTTCATGGTAATGTAGTATATACAAACCACACACCAGGTGGAGCTTATAGAGGATATGGAGCAATTCAAGGAAACTTTGCTCTTGAGTCTGCGATTGATATGCTTTGCCATAAACTTGATATTGATCCAATCGAATTTAGACACAAGAATATGATTAAAGAAACTGAAACTTCACCCATCTTCAAGATTATGGGCGAAGGTGGCGAAGGTATTGAAATGTTTATGGATACCTGTAAACTTGATTACTGTGTAAAAAGAGGTTATGAATTAATCAAATGGAAAGATATTTATCCAAATAAATATTTAGGAAATTCAAAATATAAAGGTGTTGGAATGGCAATTGCAATGCAAGGATCAGGAATCCCTTATATTGATATGGCTTCAGCTACTATCAAGCTAAATGATGATGGATTTTATAACTTAATGATTGGTGCAACAGATATTGGACAAGGTAGTGATACAATCCTTTCTCAAATAGCTGCAGAAGCACTTGGTACAACACTTGATAATGTAATACCTTACTCATCAGATACAGATCTTACTCCTTTTGATACTGGTGCTTATGCATCAAGTACAACATATGTTTCTGGTAACGCAGTACTTAAAGCTGGTAAAGAAATGAGACAAATGATTATTAATGAAGCAGCTAAAGTATTTAACGTTAAACCTGAAGATGTTGAGTACGATGGAGTAGTACTTAAATCTGGGGAAAATGAAATAACATTAAAAGAATTGTCTAATCGTTTATATTATAATGAAGATCAAAAACAACTTCAAATCACAAGTAGTTATTACGGAACTAAATCACCTCCGCCATTTATGGCAGGATTTGTTGAAGTTAATGTTGATAAAGAAACTGGAGAAGTTGAAATTGTTGATTACGTAAGTGTCGTAGATTGTGGTACTACAATTAACCCTATGCTTGCTAAAGGGCAAGTAGAAGGTGGAATTGTTCAAGGAATTGGTATGGCAATGTATGAAGAAGTTATTTACACTAAAAAAGGTAAATTGGTAACTAATGATTTAATGAATTACCGTATACCAACACGTCGTGAAATTAATAAACTTACAACAGAATTCGCTGATAGTTATGAAAAATCAGGTCCTTATGGAGCTAAGAGTGTTGGGGAGATTGGAATTGATACTCCACCTGCAGCATTAGCTAATGCAGTTTATAATGCTGTTGGAGTTAGAATTACAACATTACCAATAACTCCTGAAAAAATTCTAATGGCTTTAAAAGAGAAAGAAAAAGGAGAATAATAATTATGGAAAATAAGAAAATTAAATTACTAACTCAAATTATCTTTTACGGAGCTTTATGGGGATTTATTGAAGCGACACTAGGATATGCATTGCATTGGATTCCAACATTAATTGCTGGAACAATTATGTTCCCTATCGCAGCAGCTATCTTAATGAGAGCTTATAATAAAACAAACTCAAAGAAAGCTTTACTTTACATCGGGATGGTAGCAGCTTCAATTAAATCAATTGATTTATTCTTGCCATCATACTCAATCTTTAAAACAATAAATCCGATGGTTTCGATTGTTTTAGAGTCATTATTAGTGTTTGCTGTTGTTATGTTATTTACTAGTGAAAAAGTAACTAACAAAATTGCTGCAGCGCAAATAGCAAGTATTGGTTGGAGAGTTGGATATGTAATGTTTATGACAGCTCAATTCATCTTTACTGGATTTGTTGCAGCTTCAATTTCAAGTATAGCAAGTTTCTTACAATTTGTAATATTAAGTGGTGCAATAAGTGGACTTATGGCTACAGCTTTAATCTATCTTGATTCATCATTAACTTACAAATTTAAATTTAAATTTGATGTGAAACCAGTATTTGCTGTAGGATTATTGCTTATAGCTGCAGTTGCTACATTTATACTTTAATAATTTGATCTTGCCAAAGCACGATTTGTGCTTTGGCAAGTGATTACATAATAATATTACATAGAAAGTTGTGATACAATGAGCAAAGTTTTTGATGCAATGATGCAATTCAAAAATAATGGAGAATCGTGTATTTTAGTTACAGTTGTTGAAAAAAAGGGCGATGGACCTGTTGAAGTTGGTAAAAAAATGGTTGTTAGTGAAACAGGAGAAGCTTTTGGGACAGTTGGTGGGGGTCAAATAGAATATGTGGCTCGTGAAAACTGTAAAACACTACTAAAGAAAAGAGAAAGCTTGATGGAGAAATATTCTCTTAACGGTGGAAAAATGGTCGATGGTGCCGAAACCTTAACAATGGTTTGTGGTGGTATCGTTACTTTGTTTTATGAATTTATTGGTGTTAGAAACAATATTTATATTTTTGGGGCAGGTCACGTTGGACAAGCACTTACGAATGTCCTTAATAAAATGAATTATCATATTACTGTAATTGATGAAAGAAAACCAGTCTATGATGCTTTTACTGGGGCTAACACAAAAGTTCATAAATCGTTTGTTGATTATATCGTTGAAGATGGTATCAAAGAAGATAGTATGATTGTTGTTTGCACACCATCTCATGAACATGATTACAATGTTATTAATAAAGTAATTGAGTTAAACATTAATCCTGTCTATATGGGAATGCTTTGTTCTCCTGAGAAATTAATGGACTACTTAAAAACAACATATGCCCAGTTTGGAAAAGATATAAATCTTAAGAATTTTTATTCTCCTATCGGACTAGATACTGGCGGAGGAAGTCCTGAAGAAATTGCTATTTCAATTGCCGCAGAAATACTTGCAATTGGATATGACAAAAAAGGACATAATCATATGAGAGAGAGTATTAAAAATGCTAAATATCGTTACTGGGAGGATTAATTCCAGTAAGACAACTAAGATTACTGAGATTTATAATTCGCTAAACAAGGGAGATGGATTTGTCTCACTCAAAAATATGAACGGACACCTTGTTCATAGTTATGATGTATTACGTTTAGCTACTAACGAAAGAAGAAGATTAGTTATAAGAGATATCTACAGTGAGGATAAAGAAGAAGCTTGTTGTCAAATAGGACCTTACTTATTCTCAACAAAAACCGTAGATTATATTGAAGACACAATTAGAGAACTGATTACTAATAAAGTCTCTCCGTTGTTTTTAGACGAAGTTGGACTTTTAGAATTAGAAAATCTATGTTTTCATAATATCTTTACAGAGATGCTTGATTCAGGATTAGATATTTTTGTAACAATTAGAAAAGATCTACTAGAAAAGATAATAGAAAAATACAAGATTAAAGAATATAACTTATTTGATGTAGATTAATTACTTATAAATGAGGTGGAGCAATGTATGATATTGTCCTAACTAACGGGAACGTCTTTTATGAAGGATTGTTTCAGAAAATAAATGTGTATGTTGAAGCAGATAAAATAGCGCTTGTTTCGATTGATCTATATCCGGCGAAAGAAGTTATTGATTGCGAAGGCAACTTAGTAATTCCGGGAATCATCGATCCCCATACTCATCTCAAACTATCCTTACCAAACATCACATCACGTGATGATTTTTCCCAAGGAACAATATCTGCTGCTCATGGTGGGGTAACAACCATCATTGATTTTTTAGCACCTGTCAATAATGAATCTGATTTGCTTGAGGCGTTTAATACTCGCCTTGCCGATGCGAAACCGAGTCTAATTGATTACGCATTTCATGCCTGTGTGATGAATCCC
>DAOVWR010000144.1 GCA_030636545.1 Mycoplasmatota bacterium | reverse complement strand
GGGTTATTAGGATTAATCGCTACATATGAACTATTTAGAATGTTTAAAATTAAATCAAATGCTCCTGATATTGTTTTAATAGTTGAAATGATATTAAGTGCTGTATTATTCTTCTTGATAAGTTACCATTACAAAGGGTTACTTAGTCTTGAATGGGTATTTTATGCATTAATAGTAGTAGTTCTTATTGGGGCATTATTGCTAGTTTTAATAGATAAATTTGAAACTGATGATTTTGGTAGATATTTAGTAGCTATTTTGTACCCAGTAATAGGATTTAGTGCATTGAATGCTTTGCGATTTCTATCGTTAGAAATCATAGGATTCTTGTTCATTATTACTTCTATGACAGATATGTTCGCATATTATATTGGAATTAATTTTGGTAAACATCGTCTAGCTGTCAAAATTAGTCCAAAGAAATCAATTGAAGGTGCCATTGGCGGAATCGTATTTGCGGTGTTATTTGGGCTTGGTTATATCTTCTTATTTGATTTAGAAGTAGTTGGAAATATTAATTTAAATATTCTTGTTAGTATTATCTTAATAATTACTATATCTGTTTTTGGACAAACAGGAGATTTAGTTGCTTCTAAACTAAAAAGAGGGTATGGAATTAAAGATTTTAGTCAATTATTCCCAGGGCATGGTGGAGTAATGGACCGCTTTGATAGTGCAATACTAGCAAGTATCATTTTAATCTTGATTAGTGAAGTAGTTGGATTACTATGAATCTATATATATTAGGAGTAACAGGTAATATTGGTGAACAAACATTAGATATAGTTAGAACATCTAAAGATTTATATAAGGTAATATCTGTCTCAGGAAACTCGAATATTGAAAAAATGAAGGATATTATATTAGAGTTTAGCCCAAAATATGTTAGTATGGGAAAAAGAGATGATGTTATTAAGTTAAAAAAACTGTTTCCTAATATAGAATATGGATACGGAAATAGTGGATTAATTAAAGCTGCAACGTATGGTAAATTAGGAAATGATTTAGTTGTGAACGCAGTTGTAGGGAGTGTTGGACTTGAGCCAACAATTAATGCTATTAAAAAAGGTAGAAACATCGCACTTGCTAATAAAGAAACACTAGTTATTGGTGGTGAGATAATTAATGATTTATTAGATAAACATAATGTTCATCTGATTCCTGTAGATAGTGAACATTCTGCTATTATGCAGTGTTTAAAAGGGGAAGACACATCTACTGTAAAAAGTATCGTGATTACTGCCTCAGGAGGTAGTTTTAGAGATATGAGTAGAAAAGAGTTAAAGAATGTAACTGTGAACGATGCTCTTAAACATCCAAATTGGAGTATGGGCGCAAAAGTAACAATAGATTCAGCAACAATGATGAACAAAGGACTTGAAGTAATTGAAGCACATTATTTATTTAACATTGATTATAGTCAAATAAAAACAGTAATGCATCGTGAAAGTATTGTTCATTCATTAGTTGAATTTAATGATACATCAGTAATCGCTCATTTAGGTAATCCTGATATGAGAGTACCGATAAACTATGCTTTAAGTTATCCATCTAGAGCGCCTTATAAAGGTGAAGCGCTAGATTTAGTCAAACTAGGTAGTCTTCATTTTGAAGAGTTATCATATAAACAATATCCATTG
>DAOVWR010000052.1 GCA_030636545.1 Mycoplasmatota bacterium | reverse complement strand
ATTGTGTATCCTTCATAATAATGAAACCTACCACTCATGAGCAAGACTTCTTTTCCTTCGAGTCTACCGTATACTAATTTAGAAACATGTCCTTTCACTGTGCTTACTTGAAAGTTAGGAATATCTTCATACATTATTTCTACTTTATCATACAGTTCATCCATGATACTAGTAAGTCCGCTTCCTAGTACAATAGCAGTTTTCGGATTACCACTATAGCGTGATTCAATATATTCTTTTGCTTCTAATGCTTTATCATACATGTTTTCACCTCATATTTATTATATCAAAAAAAACGCTTCATTAGAAGCGTTTTAAGTAATCTATGTCCTATTTTTTCTCTAATTTGACTGCGAAATAATCAATTAAATGAGAAATCCTTTTGTAAACTAAAAATGTAATAAGATAAACGATTGACGATAGTAAAATATTGAATGGAATAGCAGCGAACAAGATATACTTTGACATATAGTTTTCCGTTGTAACTCCGGGGATAATCGAAAGCATTCCAACTAACGGCTCTACAGCACCATTAAAATAAAAGGCAATGTAGAAATCAATCACAAATAAATAATTGGCCATTACAGCAACAAACACCCAAGCGAACATTCCCCATAAACTAGCAATTATTGCACCTTTTTTCGTCTTCATTCTCTTATAAATAATCGATGAAGTTAAAACTGTTGATAAGCCAATAATTAAATCAATCAACTCACCAGCTCCAGCTGTTGTTGAAAATGGTAGTTTAATTAATGTTCTAATAAAGACAATTGCACCACCACCGATTGGTCCTAAGACAAATCCACCGATGATAGCCGGTAAATTAGAAAATTGGATATCTAAAAAACTCGGAAATATAAATGGTAAAGGGAACTTTAATACAAAGTAAAATAATACTGATAATGCTGATAAATTAGCGATAATAACAATTTGTAAAACTTTATTGTTTCTCATAATTCATTCCTCCTTTAGAATAAAAAAAAGCTAACGAATTAGATCATCGTTAGGCAGCAAATAAAAAAAGGATATTTTTCTCTCTTCTTTCATCTAGACTATACTATCGGTATAGGAGTTGCACCTATTCATGCGTCTTAATCACGCTCGCGGACTTTACCGCCGGTCGGGAATTTCACCCTGCCCTGAAGATTAATTCACTTGTATTATAGTTTAGTTTTTAAATTAAGTCAATTAGAATAATAAAAAAGTGCACAAGGCACTTTTTTTGTTATTTCATCTTCTTAATATTCCAGATTTCTTTGGCATATTGAGTAATGGTTCTATCGCTTGAAAAGTATCCACTTTTCGCAATATTGATAATACATGATTCATTCCATTTAGCTTGATCTTTATAGTAATCATTTGCTCTTTCGTGAGCTATTCGATATCCTTCAAAATCTTCTAAAACGAAGTAGCGATCTTTATTTAATAATTTATCTTTAATTTCTTTAAATTCATCTTTTGCGACTTTATCAAAGAAACCATTTGTTAATTGATCTATTGCTTGTTTTAAATCTGCATGATTTTCATAAATTGATTTTGGACTGTATTTTCCTTGGTTATTTAGATCATTAACTTCAGAACTTGTAAGTCCAAAGATAAAGATGTTATCTTCTCCTACTAGTTCTGCTATTTCTACATTAGCTCCATCCATAGTACCAAGTGTCATTGCTCCATTCATCATGAATTTCATATTCCCAGTTCCACTTGCTTCTTTAGAGGCAGTTGAAATTTGTTCTGATATATCACAAGCAGGCATAATTTGTTCAGCATATGTAACATTGTAGTTTTCAACAAATACAACCTTTAGTAAATGAGTAGTATCTTCATCGTTATTTACTTTCTCAGCTATTGTATTAATTAGTTTAATAATTAGTTTAGCGTAGAAATAACCTGAGGCTGCTTTTGCTCCAAAGATAAAACTATGCGGATAATAATTTTCTTTAAAGTTTTTATCAGTTTTAAGTTTATTATATACATACATAATATGTAATGCATTCATTAACTGACGTTTATATTCATGCATTCTTTTTACTTGAATATCAAAGATTGAAGAAGGATCTAGTTGAATACCTTGTTCTTTGTAGATACGATTAGCTAAAGTAATTTTTTTCTTTAGTTTCATATCTTTAATAAGCTTTTGATATTTTTTTGTTTTAGCTTTTACATATAATTTTTCTAATTCCTTAGGATCATTTACCCAGTTATCAGATACTATATCTAAAATAGCTGATAATTCAGGATTTGAATGGAGTAACCATCTACGATGGGTTATTCCATTGGTTTTATTATTAAATTTAGATGGGTATAATGTATCGAATTCTTTCATTTCAATATTTCTTAAAATATTGGTATGAAGAGCAGCAACACCGTTTACGCTAAATGAACCAACAATTGCGAGATGTGCCATTCTAACTCTGTCATGAGCAATAATTGCTAGTTTATTTATTAGTTCTTGGCTATAGTCTTTCTTAATTAACATTGCACAAAAACGACTATTTATCTCTTCAATTATTTGATAAATTCTTGGTAGTACTGGTTGAAAAATATCGACAGGCCATTGTTCTAACGCTTCTGCTAAGATCGTATGATTAGTATAAGCACAAGTTTTAGAGGTTATCTCCCAAGCATCATTCCATGGTAAGTTGTGATCATCAACTAGTAATCTCATAAGTTCAGCAATAATTAATGATGGATGTGTATCATTAATCTGGAATACCAATTTATCAGGTAGGTTAGTATATGTATTATATTTTTTATAATGTTTATCTAAAATACTTTTAATTCCAGCTGCGCTGAAGAAATATTGTTGTTTTAGTCTTAATACTTTTCCTTCTCTTGTCGCGTCATCAGGATAAAGGAATCCACTAATGTTTCTAATTGATGCATCATATGTGAAAGCATCTGTATCTTCAGGATACGTGTTGGTAGGTTCAGCGTTCCATAGTCTTAAACTAGTAACTACTGCATTTTCATTTCCAACAATTGGGATATCGTATGGGATTGCTTTGATTATTTCATTAGGGTAATATACTGCGTTTCCATCTTCAAAAGCAACATATCCACCAAAGGGGATGTTGACAGTTTCTTCATCTCTTCTTACTTCCCAAACGTAACCATCTTTTAGCCAGTCATCAGGTTTTTCAACTTGATATCCATCTTCGATTTTTTGTTCAAAAAGTCCGTAGCGGTATCTTATTCCGTTCCCAAACCCGGGGTACCCTAGTGAAGCGATTGAATCTAGGAAACATGCAGCTAATCTTCCAAGTCCACCATTACCAAGTCCGGCATCTGCTTCATAGTTTTCTACTTCATTAATATCAATATTTTCTAAGTTTAACCCTTTTTCGATTACGTCTCTTAAGCCAAGATTCATGATGTTATTAGTAATTAAACGACCCATTAAGAATTCCATTGAAAAATAATAGACTTCTTTTTGATTATTTTTACTTAAATAATCATTTGTTTTAAGCCAGTTTTTCGAAATAACCTCGCTTACCATCTCACCTAAGACGTTATATTTTTGTCTTAAACTAGCGTTTTCTAATGTTACTATATATCTTTTCTCAATTCTAGATTTAAATTCATTTATAAATGTATGTTCATCTTTAAATAAAGCATTCATAAATATCACTCCTTGTCATAATCATTATAGCAAATTCTAGCTACTTTTCCTTGTATCTTAATAGTGAAACCGTTACCTTATTTAGTTTTTCACAATTACATTATAAAATTCGATATATTTTTGCGTAGATTTCACTAAACTATTATCCGATCTCATTGCTCGCTCGATTAGTTTATTCCAATCTTTTTTATTTGTTTTATAGAGATCATACGCATTTTCTATTGTGCTTTTCATTTCATTCGCATCATAATTGTTAAAGGTAAATCCATTACCTTTTTTGGTTATGTGATCATATTTAAAGACAGTATCATTTAATCCACCAGTTCTTCTAACAATTGGTAAGGTCCCATACCTTAAGGAAATCATTTGCCCAAGACCACATGGCTCAAAACGAGAAGGCATTAAGAAAACATCGGCCCCAGCGTAAATATAATTAGGTTTAGTTGCGTCGTAGCCAATATTTAGTTTGATTTGTTCAGGATGCCTTTGTGCTAATTTTTCTAGTTCACTAATATATTTCTTATCTCCTGCTCCAAGTAGAACAAACTGAATCTCTTTATTGTTTGAAAGTAACTCATCAAACGAATTTAAAATTAAGTCAAAGCCCTTTTGTTCGACAATTCTCGTAACCATTCCAATGATAAATTTATTTTTATCAATAACTAGTCCCATCTTCTCTTGAAGATATAATTTATTGTCAATTTTATTTTCAAAATTTTCGATTGAATAATTAGTTTTTATTGCTTTATCTTCTGTAGGATTAAAAGAACTAGATATACCATTTAAAATCCCATAAAACTCTCTTTCTCTATTTAGTAAAGAATAAGTTAAGTTTTTACCATAGTATTCATATTTTAATTCTTCTTTATAAGTTGGTGAGACAGTTGATAATTTTGTTGCGGTATTGATTCCTATTTCTAAAAAGTTGATTTTATCTGATTTAAAGACGAAATTTGTAATTCCTAATTTCTTAATAACATTACTATTAGCTATTCCTTGATAATCAATATTATGGATTGTCAGTAATGTTTTTAAGCCTTTATGTGGCGAATTATCAATTAAGATTGGAATAAGTGCTGTATGCCAATCATTAACATGAACTAAATCAAATGGTTTAAGATCATCTAGCATCTCAACAACCGCTTTATTAAAGAAAGCAAAACGATCTGCGTCATTTTCATATCCATAAACTTCTTCATAGTTAAAGAAAGCAAAATTATCAATAAAATAGTATTTAGCTTTTTTATATTGATAACGATGTACTCTGATTTTATGTTTTATTTCATTATAAACAACAGTTTTAGAAAATTCATATTTTAAACTTTCAAAGAAGGTATCTCTTATTTTTTTATAGAGTGGTAAAATTACTGTTGTGTCAACTCCTTGACGACCTAAATTTCTTGATAGTGAGCCAATAACATCAGCTAATCCTCCTGTTTTAATGAATGGATAACTTTCACTAGCTACAAGTAATACTCTTAAGTCTTCAAAGCTTGAGACTAGTTGTTCTTTTTGTGTTACATAAGGATGTTTTAGCGTTCCTTCAATATGTGTATTATTCTTAACGATTGTTTGTTTATCTAAGATTGTATAGTTTAATTCTGATTTTTCTTCAATAATACTATTACTCATAATAAAACTGTTTTTAACTATTGCCCCTTCTTTAATAGTTACATCTCTGGCAATAACACTATTAATAACTGTTCCATCAACTATGCACCCACTTGATATCATTGAGTTTTCAATAACAGCGTTCTTTAAGTATCTAGCTGGTGGTGATGTTTTTTCTTTTGAGTAAATCGGTCTATCAGGTGTGAAAATACTACTTCCAATATCAAATCTCAGCATATCTAGATTTGATTTTAAGTAATTAAATGTATCTGTAATTGTTCTTGTATAGTTTTGATGTTTGTAGATAACTACTTTTAGGTTTGGTGTTTTTTCAACTAATTCTGACATTGTTCGGTATTCAAGTGTTGCGTATGTCATAATATATTCAATTAATAATTTCTTTGAAATAATAAATGTTTTTAAACGAATATTTTTATACATTACCTCAGTAATATCAGCATCGTTTTTTAAATGATAATCTAAACATTCATAAAAATCAATGTTCCAAACGATATTTGCACTCGTAACAACAGCGTAATCTTGGCTTGAACGTTTAAAAAACTCGATATGTTCATACATTCTTTGAAAAGTAATCATTTCATCAGGTGCAATGTATAAGTTCTTAGGAGGTAAAATAAATAGTCCGTCTCGTCTTCTATCTAAATCCCATTTCTTACCACTACCAACGTGGTCTTGAAGTGAGCGATAATTTCCATACGGAAAAATCGCGACATTAGTAATTTGCGAGTTTTTAATATTTGATAATGTAAAGTCGATTAAACGATATTTTCCAGCGAACGGTAAAGCTCCTGGCATTCTATGTAAGGTAAGTTGTTCGAGATTGTCTTTAAAAGTAGCATCAACTATGACAAATAGATTACTATTCATTGTTTTCACCTGTCTTCCAAAGAAAATCATTATCAACTACTGTAGTTTCAGTAAATTTAAGAGTTGTGTTAGCTAGTACGACAGAGCCCTTAATTATAATGGCATTTTCAATATAACAATTCTTACCTATTTTAACTTTAGGATGAATAATTGAATCTTTAATTATCGATCCTTCTTTAACAATAACTTCACTGCTTATTATCGAATGAATAATTTCGCCATAGATTAAGCAACCATCACTAATCATCGAGTTAGAAATCTTATTACTCTTGACAATATGATGAGGTGGTAAGTTCACTGATTTTGTGAAAACTGGGAAATTATTATAATCTTGGATTTTTAAAAGCTGAGGATTGTCTAGTAAATCCATGTTAGCTTCATAGAGGCTCTTAATTGTTCCTACATCACGGAAATATCCTGAAAACTCATATCCACAAACTTTAAGATTTCTAGTTAAAGCTAAGGGAATAATGTCTTTTCCAAAATCATTCTTACCATCTTCAACGATATCAAGTAGTTCTTTTAAGACTTTTTTATTAAATACATAAATTCCCATTGAAGCTAAGTCTGAAGATGCGTTTTTTGGCTTTTCGATAAATTTAGTAATCTTATTGCCTTCATCCATTTCTAATATTCCAAAATGTGATTTATCGCCTTCCACTTTAAAAGTAGCAATCGTGCAGTCAGCATTACTTTTTATATGTTTATTAATCATGCCATTATAATCCATTTTATAAACATGATCTCCAGCAAGTATTAAAACAAAATCAGGATTAAACTGATCAATAAATCTAAAATGTTGATTTATGGCGTGAGCTGTCCCTTTTTGCCAAACTTCACCATCCATTGATGTGTAAGGAGTTAAGAAAGATATCCCGCCCTCATTAACATCTAAATCCCAGGTACTTCCATGTTCAATATAACTCAGTAATTCGTATGGTTCATATTGTGTGATAAGTCCAATTGTAGAAATACCTGAATTAGATAAGTTGCTTAAAACAAAATCAACTAAGCGGTATTTACCACCAAAAGTAACCGCTGGTTTTGCGGTTGATTTTGTAATATTACCTAGTCTTGTTCCTCGGCCTCCAACTAATACCATCGCTACAATTCGCTTTTTCATTTACTCACCACATTTCAAAATAGTTATTGATAAAGGACTCAAAACAATTTGCATTGATTGAGATTGCCCATTATATTCAATATCATCTGTGAATATATCTTCTCCATTGAATGAATCAGACCCACCATAAATTAAATAATCACTATTGATTACTTCATAATATTTTCCTTTTTTTGGAACACCAATTCTAAAGTTATGATGAACCATTGGTGTTAAGTTTAATATTATTATTAGAAAATCATTACGATCTTTCGCATATCTGATAAATGAGAAGATTGAATGGTTACTATTGTTTGAATCAATCCAACTAAATCCTGAAGGATTATGATCAAGTTCATGAAGTGGTTTATGAGACGCAACAACTGCGTTCATGTCTCTGACAAATCTTAGGGCACCATCATGGATTGGATATTCTAGTAAATTCCAATCTAATTCTTCGGAATCCTTCCACTCATGCATTTGGGCAAATTCTCCACCCATGAATAATAATGTTTTCCCAGGATGCGAGAAAAACAGACCCATTAAAGCACGATAATTGGCAAATTTTTGCCAATAATCTCCGGGCATTTTATCAACTAATGAGTGTTTTCCATGAACGACTTCATCGTGTGATAATGGTAAAACGTAATTTTCACTAAAGGCATACGTAAGCCCAAAAGTGATATTATCATGGTGGTACTTACGGTAGATAGAATCTTTTTCGAAATATTCTAATGTATCGTTCATCCAACCCATGTTCCATTTATAGTTAAATCCTAATCCACCATGCTCGATAGGGTGGGTTACTTTAGGATAAGCTGTCGAATCTTCAGCAATTAATAAGGAGTTGTTAAATTCTTTAAATACTTGCGTACTTAAATTTCTTAAAAAACTAACT
>DAOVWR010000007.1 GCA_030636545.1 Mycoplasmatota bacterium | reverse complement strand
TAAAATTGATGATTTTCGCATCAACAATTCCGTCAATAATAAATCTCATACTGGGGTTCTTCGGACTAAGTGCATTTACCTCGATTAGTTATAATATTATTACACCGATAATTGCTTACTTAATGTACAAAGCAAGCAGATTGGAAATAGAATCAAAATTATAATGAATTATTAAGATAAAAATAGAAAAAAAGAAAGCATTTTCTGAAAATGCTTTCTTTTTCTTTATATATTAGAGGTAAATGTGAAACAGGTTACAGGAAATATACCCGCTAATCGTTTGAAAAAGCGTTTTCATTATGATATATTTAAATTAACAAAATATTAGTAAAATAATTAATAGGAGGAGAACAAATGAAAAGAATTTTGAGTTTAATTATAACTCTAACGTTAGTAGCAGCAATGTTTGTGTTAGCTATGCCATCTGTGGCAGCTGAAGTAACTGCAAATGATTGTACTACTAATCACACAGTTGTTGTTCATTATCACAGATGGGATGATGATTATACAAACATGGACTTTTGGACATGGGGAACTGGAACAAATGGTTCTGGAAACCCACAAATAATTGGAGAAGATGATTTTGGTGCAGTTGCATATTTCTGTATCGACGATGATTCTGATGCAGAAGCTGGGTTAATTCCTAGACTTAACGATTGGTCTTACAAAGACGGAATCGATGCAAATGATGATGGCGATACTGATAACAAATCAATCCCTCTAAAAGATGCTAATGGAGATTTCGATGGATTTGATGAAAACGGAATCAAACACGTATATTTATTACAAGGATCTGCATCAGTTTATACTGCAGCACCTGACATGCCCTTCTTCCAACAAGAAGGATTTGGGACATTAGTTGTAATATATTTCGATCCAGTTGAATCATACGACGGATGGAACATGTGGAACTGGGGAACTGGTACTGATGGAACATCTGCTGGTGATGCATTTGGTGGTTCAGGGGTTCCATTCCAATGGGACTTAGGAATCGATCAAGAAGTTAACGGCGGACAATTCAAAGTTGCTGTATTCAATATTGCAGCTGATGCTGATGATACAATGGGATTCATTGTAAGAACTGACGCATGGGAAAAACAATTTGGAGATGACTTATTCATTGATATATCTGCTATCAAAGGTAGTGGAACACAATTTACTTTCTACATTGGTGGAGCTGGAGAATTCTATGATAGCTTTAATGCTTTTGAAGCTGTTGTAAATTTATTTGAATTCACTAGTGTTACTGCATTAGATAGAACTTCAGTAGAAGTTGTATTTAATAAAGATGTAGTTACTAAAGTTGATGATATTGATGTATTTGATGCTACTCAATTCATGATTGCTGATAAAGATGGACATTATCTTACAATAGAACAAGTAAGTTATGACTCATCAACTAATGCAAATGATATGTTTACTCTTATTTTAGAAACTGAATTAAGTGGAGATATGTCACCATACACAGTTTATTATCCAAACCCTGATGGAATTCATTACTTAGTTGGTGAATTTAATGTTGACAATACTGCACCAGTAATTACTATTATTGGTTCACAAAATGTTGAATTATTATTAGGAGATACATATTCATTACCTACATATAGCGCAAGCGATATGATTGGAGATGAAGCTGTTGTCGTTTATAACGTAAAAGTTAAAGACGGACACGGAACTGTAGATACTAGATTTGCTGGTATTTATGAAGTCGTAATTGTTGCTGAAGATGCTTTCGGAAACACTGTAGAAAAAACAATTACTGTAACTGTTAAGGACCCATGTGATGACAGCGCTCATCTAAATGCTGGTAATTTTAATATTGAGTTAATGGCTTTATTAATTGGTTTACCTCTTGCATTTGGCGCAATAATCACACTGCGTCGCGAGTATTAAGGAGGAATGAAAATGAAGAAATTACTATTATTATCATCTGTTCTTTTGATCGCGTTGACATTAACTGGTTGTAATCCAAGTACGGATGTAGATCCGGACCCAGATCCATCAGTATGTACAAATAACGCTGCTAATGGGACATTATATGAATTTGATAAAAACCAAACTGAAGTTGTTACAATTAAAGTATGGTTAGATGACGAAGCTTATGCAACTGCATTAATCGATGCATTTGAAGCTTTATACCCAGACATTAAAGTTGAATGGGAACAAGTTGGGTCTGTAGACACTCGTCAAAGACTTGAAACTTATAGTGGTTCTGAATATGCTGCAGACGTTGTTGTGTTCCCACATGATCACATCGGTGCTGCATTAAACTCGAACTTACTTTATCCATTCCCTGATTCTCAAAGAGAAGATTTAATTGATAGAATGGTTAGTTCTGCAATTGGAACTGCTACTTCATGTTATGACAGTGAAAATAACGTTGCTGTTGCATGTGGTGGAGCATTCGAATCTGAATTATTTGGAGCTCCTTTATCAGGTGAATCTGTTGCATTATTCTACAACAGAACATTATTAGAATCTATCGATGATACTAAAACTTACCCAGAAGCAACTTGGGAAGAAATTATCGCTAGTGCCTTAAATTATAACCAATCTTTAGTTATTGATGATCCTGCAACTGCAGATATTGATGAATCTCAAGAGCAAAAATTATACTTCGCATTAGACGTTGGTAATGCTTACGATATGCATTTTGTATCTACTTCATTCGGATTTGACTTATTCGGTGTAGATCATTTAGATAAAGCTTCTGCAAACCTTGGTTCTACAGCTATGATTAATGCATTAACATGGCTTAATGGAACTTTGAGACCAGCTATTTTAAATCTTAATAATTCTTCATTAGAAGGAGAAGCTAACAGAACATTATTTGAAACTGGAGAACTTGCTTATATTATTGATGGTCCTTGGTCTATTCAAAGATATAAAGAAGGATCAGAATTAAATACATTTGATTGGGGAGTAGCAAAAATCCCTACAATTAATGGTGTTCAACCAGTTACATTCTCAGGTGTACAAATTGCTGCTGTAAGTAAAGGAACTTCTGAACCTACTGCTGCATTCAAATTTGTTGAATTTATGACTTCTGACGAAGGTTTAGCTATTCTTTATGCAGAAACTAATAAGTTACCTGCATTAAAAGATGTATCAACTGTTGAAGGTGTTGCAACTGATGTTTATTTAAGCGGAATCTCAGCACAATTAGCTTATTCACATCCAATGCCAATTATTCCTGAAATGGGATACTTCTGGAGCAACGCTGGAACTATGTACTCAAGTGCATGGAACGGAACTGCTACTCCAGCTGAAGCTGCTGAAACAGCACAAACTGGATTCGAATCACAGGCTAATATATCTTAATTAACTTTATTATTTAAAAGGCCATGTGAACGCATGGCCTTTTATATTTTTTATAATTGTGGGGTGAAGAAATGGAAATGAAAAAAATTATAGCCCTCCTTAAAGCGATTGGTTCATCTTTGATTTGGGGACTGGGACAATTATTTAATCGACAACTCATTAAAGCTACTATCTTTTTTGGACTTTTCTCATTATTAATCTTTATTGAAGTAAGTTCTGGATCATACGGAACTGAATTTGATTTATATGATGACAAGATTCCAGGAAATGAGATGCAAGAGGAATTATCAAACTATTTACCAACATGGTATTACTATAATTTAAAGGTTTATAATCCACTTAGCGAGTTTGCTTATGAGGATTTTGATTTATTACATGACGTAGCTGAGTCGAATGGATATACATTCGATGAAGATACACTTGTTTTTCATGATGAAAATGGGGATCCAATTCAAGTAGATAATATTACATATTCTAATGACGATATGTATGCTTTTCTTGGGGAACAAATTAGATTGATTGAAGAAATTGAACTAGAAAATGGCGTAGAAGATCTTGAAATAGAAGCAGAAATTTTAGCTAATGAGAATGTTTTAAAAATTGTTGAAGCCCTTATAGTTGAAAGAGCAGAAAGAGACATTCGTCTTGGTGGAAATTTTGAAACTTTACGTCTTGAAAGAGTAACGTTAAATGCGACTAATATCTTAGTGGCAGGCGGACATACTGTTGGTGAAGTTGATTGGGATAATACCTTAACTACTTATATAGATGACCATAATGAAGCGTTAGTAATCCAAGCTGAAGATGAATTATTTACTGAAAAATATATTGAAATATACGATGATGTATATGAAGATATAGATCGCTCAACAAGAGCTATTTATTATGTTGGATATTATAATAGTCACTTCAAAGCATTATTTGGTGATTTAATTTTACAATATGATAGTGTAGCTAGTTTTGCAGATATGTTACAAGGAAGAATTACCCAAAATATTAATATGGATAATGATGATTTCAATAAAATGTTAGCTCGTATTTATTTTTCTTATAATCCTGAGGGATACGAAGAATTATTAGATCAAGTTAACAATGTATTTTATGAGAGAGCAGGCTTCTTTGTTAAAGGAATATGGGGATTAGTTACGATGGGTAGCATTCCGCAAAAAACTCTTTATCAACATGAGGTAATGTCTTTCTTATTACCAAGTTCAGGAACTATTTCAATTGAAGCACGCTCAATTGAAATTGCTGGACACCATTCAACTCAGTTATTGTTAAGAGGTTTAATTGCAATGCTTGTATTAGTATATGTTATCTTTATCTATATTTGGAATATAAAAGATGCTTATAATACATCATTAATAATTAGTGAGACTAAAAAAGTACCTAAAGAAAGAGAGTATTTCGCGAATCTTTATGAAAACTTCTTTGAATATATTGTCTTAACACCAGCTTTACTATTAATAACATTTATTAGTGTTATGCCAATCTTCTTTGGGCTAGCTGTTGCATTTACGAATTATAATATTGAACATATTCCACCTGGACAATTAATTAGTTGGGTTGGATTTGCCAATTTTAAAGAAGTATTTAGTTTAACAACAGGTAGTACAATTGACTTTGGTGGACAATTTTGGAAAGTTTTCTCATGGACACTGATTTGGGCTACTGCAGCAACATTCACATGTTTCTTTGGTGGATTTATTCAAGCTGTTATTTTGAATAATAAACGTGTTGTATTTAGAAAATTTTGGCGTTCAGTTTTAATTTTACCTTGGGCGATGCCTGCCTTAATATCACAAATGATATTTAGGGTTATGTTTAATGATTTAGGTTACGTTAATCAGGTATTAACAAGAACAGGAATTACCCAACTATTTATGGATTGGGGAATGTTAGGTAGATCATATGCCGAGGCCGGAACTGGACTTCAAAAGTTATTCTATTTTGGAGATCAGAACTTCCAATGGCTGTCGAATGAAGCAAACCCAGCTTTCGTTAAGGTGTTTATTATCGTCTTAAACGTTTGGCTTGGATTCCCATTCTTTATGGCTTTAATGAGTGGAGTTATGACTTCAATCGACAAATCATTATATGAAGCAGCATCAATTGATGGAGCAACAGGCTTCCAACAATTTAAATATATTACAATGCCACTAGTATTGTTTGCGACTAGTCCGTTATTAGTTATGACATTTAGTGGAAACTTTAATAACTTCGGTGTTATTTACTTTATCACTGGAGGTGGACCTGGTGGAGGAACTTATGAAACCGCCTACGCCGGCTCGACAGATATCCTTATATCCTGGATTTACACATTAACTGTTGATCCTAATGTTCGTTGGTATTCTATGGCAAGTGTATTCAGTATCTTGATTTTCTTGATTATTGGTACATTATCGGCTTGGAACTTCACTCGGACAAGAGCATTTAAGGAGGATGATTAATTATGAATTTGTTACAAAAAGGAGCATTAATTTATGTAGCATTAGTTATTATCTTTACTCTCCAATCCTTAACTGTTTCGGTAGCTAATAAAAAAGGAAAATCAGAATTTCTTGCGGGATTAATTGGTCTTATTCCAATCTTAGGATTAGTTTATTATTTGAAAATGGATTCAGTAAGAAAATTAAGTGCTACTGCAATTCCTAATATTTTTAAACCTAAAAATATATTAGGTACAGCATTTATTTATAGTGAGTTAGTATTACTTGCATTTGTTGTAGTTATTCCACTTATTTATACAGTTGGAACAAGTTTATCACCAACAAGTGGTATCTTGAATACTATTTGGCCAGAAAATCCTAGTTTTGTTAATTATGAATTCTTATTAACAGGATCTAGAACAATTGGGGGAATAGAAGAAACAACTCACTTCGTACTATGGTATTGGAATACATTACAAGTAGCATTCTTAACAATGGTATTTGCTGTACTATTTGTTACTGGAACTGCCTATGTATTTGCAAGATATAAATTTAAAGGTAAAAAGACAGGATTACTTACAATATTAGTACTGCAAATGTTCCCGACTTTCTTATCATTAATTGCAATATTCACCTTGTTCCAAACGTTTGGATTAACCAATGAGCCAAAAGCATTAGTTATTATATATGTTTCGGGATCAATTCCGTTTAACATTTGGCTAATTAAAGGGTATCTACAAAACATTCCGAAAGAACTTGATGAATCAGCTAAAATCGATGGAGCAAATAAACTCCAAATATTCTTTAAAATTATTTTACCATTATCAGTTCCAATTATTAGTTTTGTTGCCGTAACACAATTTATGGCTCCATGGATGGATTATATTTTACCATCATTCTTAATTATTGATTCTGAAAAATGGACATTAGCTGTTGGTATATTCGACTTCATTAATGATGTCGCAGATACTAACTATCCAGCTTTCGCAGCGGCTGCAATTATTGTCGCGATTCCAATCGCAACGTTATACATTGTCTTCCAAAAATACTTAATTGAAGGTATTACTGCCGGAGCAAATAAAGGTTAAAATAAAAGCATTTCTCATAATTGAGAAATGCTTTTTTCTATACTTTAAAGATCTTAAATCCATAACTTCCTATTTCTAATTTTGTTGATAAGTTAACTGTCTCATTGTTATAAATATCTTCAACAGTTATATTTTGAAGTTCTATTGGTAAAGTAATACTATGTGCTTTATATCGCTTACTCATAATGAAATATAGGTTAGCTTTTTTGAAGATAATAAACTCATCTTTATCATTTGCTTCAATCCAAGAAATATCAGGTACTTTGAAGGCCGGATATTTATTTCTCAAGGTTATTAACTTCTTAATATGAGAAAGAACGTTCATATTTTGTTTATCTTTATCCCAAAGCATACATCTCCTATTCTCAGGATCATGCCCACCACTAAGTCCAATCTCTCCACCATAATAGATGCTAGGTGCACCAGGAAAAGCGAATAAGAAGAGGTAAGGTAGTTTAACAAGTTCAATATTATTAGAACAAATATCTAGGATTCTTGATGTATCATGAGAATCAATTAAATTATACATTGATTTTAAAACATGTTTTGGATAATCAGTTAACACTTTATTTATGCGATACATAAATTCTGTGCTGGAATATTCTTTTGTTGTTATGTTTGTTCCAAAATAACTCCAAATAGGAATTAGGATTTCATAATTCATAACACCATCGTGTTGATCTCCCTGAAGCCAAGGATTTGAGTTATCCCAGTTTTCTCCAACAATATAAGTTGCTTTTTTAGCGTCTTTAACTGTTGTTCTGAAGTCGCGCCAGAATTTGTGGCCTACCTCATTACTAACATCTAAACGCCAACCATCGATATCATATTTTTCAATCCAAAACTTAGCAACATCAAGTAAATATTTTTTCATTACTGGATTGTTTGTGTTTAATTTTGGCATAAATGGAGTGAACGCGAATGTTCGATAATTTAGTAATGCAGGATTTCTAAACATATGTTTTATTTTGTTTCGATTAATTGATAAATCTTTATTTAATTCGAAGTTAGCGATTGGTAATTTATCATCTAAAATATAGAAACAATCGTAATATTTACTATTTTTACCATTCTTAACAACATCTAAAAAGTATGGATGACGAAAACCAGAATGATTAAATACAGCATCAAGCATGACTTTTATGCCTAGCTTATGAGCTTCCTCGACAAGTTTACCAAATAGTTCATTAGTTCCAAAGGCTTTATCAATTTTGAAGTAATCGACCGTATCATACTTATGAGTAGCGTCAGCTTCAAAGATTGGCGTCATGTATATTCCTGTGAATCCAACACTTTTTAAGTAAGGTAACTTATTAATAATCCCTTGTAAATCTCCGCCAAAGAACTGATGATTAGAATATTTATCAACTTTTCCCCATTCTAGTGTACCTTTTGGATTGATTGATGGATCCCCATTATTAAATCTTTCAGGAAAAATACTATACCAAACTTGATCTTGGACCCAGCTTGGTGCTGAAAACAAGTCTTCTTCGTTTAGATAAGGGAAATTAAAGTGATTAAATAAATTCTTTTTAGCTTCTGGGTACTTGATTATATCAATAATTTCACGGCAACCATAAATATATTGATCATTTACAATAAAAGCATACTTCATTCTTTTATATTCGGGTTTTAGTGCAATGAAAAAGTGATCATACATTTCTGTTTGATATTCTTTTATCATTTGACTGTCAGTACTATCAATAACTTGAGTCCATTCATCAAGACTATTTCCCACAGGCACCCATAAGAAAGGATCTCCATAAATAACTTCGATTTTTTTAACTTTGTCTTTCGCAGCGAATAGTCTTATATGTACTGTGTCTTTATCATACATATAAGCATATTTGCTTTTTGCTTCATGATAAATAGTGAAATCTAACATTTTAGTCACCTCATATTTTAAATTAGCCGGAAAAAATTCCGGCTAATTATTTGTTATGGTCTTTTTAAATAGAATAACACTCCAGCACCAAGTAATGCAATACCTCCGATAATTGAACCTACAATTATATAAAAATCATTGTTGGTATCAACCGGTGCATCAGGTGGAAGTGGATCAGTAGGGATAATTGGAATATCAGTTGTTTCAAAAGGATAAACAGCACCAAGTGCTAGTTTGTACATTACTAATGTTTCACTAGGTAAAACAGTAACAGTGTCTCCAGTTAATACTTCAATTGTTGCAGTACCAGCTGTATCTTTATTAACTACTAAGTTCCATTCTATTCCTTGTAAACTCATGTTTCTTTGGACAGTACTATTGTTATGAATTACATATGTATATTCCCAAATTGATTCATCATCATAAATTAAGTAACTTACAACGCCACCAGCATCAGGGAAAAATACCATTTTATTATTTATTTCTTCTTTACTGTCATAACTAAATACATTGATGCTTCTACGTAATTCAATTAAACCTTTATAGTAATTAAAGATATCTATATTACTTGCTTTGACAGCCCAATCAATTTGATTAGTTGCGTCTGGTGAACGATAACTATTATGATCAAATGATAAAGTAGCATCACATTCACCTTGAGCTGTACCACCAATAACAGTACAAGGTTTAGAACGCATCATTTCAACTCCACCATGTAAGAAAGGAATTCCTTGTGAAGTTAAGATAATCGCATTTGCTTGTTTTTGCATATCTTGGAGTTCTTCCCAAGATAAATCAGTAGTTGATAACATTAACTTATCAAATAAAGTGTTGTTATCATGGGCAGTAACGTAATTAATTGTTTGATTAGGATTAGGTGCCCAAGCACCTTTTGGTAATGACGCTACGGCAATGTTAGTTTGTAAAACTGCTCCAACGATTCCTAATTTAATTCTTTCATCCACTAAACTACTTCCTTGAATGAATCCACCTTCAGCTGCAGTCCAAACAGATCCTTTAATACCATCACGAGTATCATCATTAAATACGGCAACACCAGGCATTTGATCAAGAGTAGCATTATATGCTGATAATTCTTCATCAAGTTGTGATGTGCCACCAGTCCATGGCTCACCATAGACTAATATTGTTTCATCTATTGCATGTAATGCTGTAACAATAGCATTCATTGTATTAATATCATGTAGTTTCATTAAGTCAAATCTAAAGCCCATAATGTTGTATTCAGTTGCCCAAAAAACAACGCTATCAACCATAAATTTACTCATCATATAGTTTTCACTAGCTGTTTCATTACCAGTTCCACTACCATTACTAAATGATCCGTTAGCGTTCATTCGGTAATAATAACCCGGAACAATTAAATCAAAGTTTGAATCAGCACTTTTTCCAGTATGATTGTAAACAACATCCATGACAACTCTTATATCATTTTCATTAAATGCTTGAATTAGTTGTTTGTATTCGTTAATTCTAACATTTCCATCATATGGATTTGTTGAATAACTACCTTCAACAACATTAAAGTTTTCTGGCATATATCCCCAGTTGAAGACAGAATCTTTGACACCTTCGTACGATGGATCTAGTAATCTAGTTTCATCAACTGCGGCCCCAAAATCAAAAACAGGTAGTAATTGAACATGTGTTACACCAAGTTCAATTATATGATCTAATCCTGTAGTAACTCCGTTATATGTAGTTCCTCTTTCAGCAAGACCTAAGAATTTACCACGGTAATCTTCAGTCCCGTTCCATGTAGAATGAGTTGTATAATCTCTAATATGTATTTCATAGATGATTGAATCATTATAACTTTCAATAGTATCAGGAATAACTAAATCATCCCAACCATTTGGGTTCAAACGATCAAAATCAACTACCATACTTCGTTTACCATTAATACCTGCGCTAAATGCGTAAGGGTCACTAACTTCATTAGTTACTGTTCCGTTAGTTACATCAAATGTATAATAAACACCATGTAAGTCACCTTGAACAGTTACTTCCCAAACACCTTTTGTCGTATAGGTTAAATCTACTGTATCATAAGGTGAATTTGTTCCAGGAACTGAATCATAATCAACTTGGTTTTCACGATGACCAAATTCATATAGGTTGAGTGAAACACTCTCACTAATAGGTGCCCACAACTTAAAAGTAGTAGACGTACTAGAATAAATAGCTCCAAGATCACCGTCATATGCATAAATTGCATTGAAATCGTCACTTGAATACAATCCTCCAAAACCGACAGTATAAACTTTTGGAGTATACCCAACATCTTCAAAGTCAATTTCTAAAGTGTAAGATTTTCCTAAATCAGCTCCACCAATTATATCAAATGTTCCAACAAGTCCATTCATAACAAAGTTTTCAATAGGAATTTCATTACCATCTGCAAACAAAGTAACTTTATCCTCAGTTACAGCTTTGCTGGTTTCAAATTCTATTGTTGAAGTTGTAATAAAATCAACGCTAATTGCTCTATTAGATACATCTACTGCGGAATCATCATAGTAAATGGTTGAGTCTCCACTAACTAAATACGCATGAACTTCACCACTACCATCAGGACTTGTTAAATCAATGAATCGATCAATTGCAACATCTTTTGCCCAATTATTGTCTTTAACAATGACTCCAACTGAAGTAGAATTTTCAAAAACAGATCCAGCAAGATCTATCTCGAAATACTTGCCAAATGAATCTTCACCATTGAAACTATAATTGCCACCATCACCTGAAACTGGTTCATATGGCCAAAGCCATAGTTTCCATGGAGTATAGGCATTATCAAATCGATGATAATGGACAAATAACTTTGTTGCATCAATCGCATGGACATTTGTATTTATGCTTGTAAATCCAATTATTATGCTCATAAACAATATTAACATAAATTTAATTTTTCTCATGATTACCTCCTACTAAAAAAATATAACTAATTATACCACAAAATCCACTAATCAGTGTTATGGTAGCGGTTTCACCTTTTAAATAATTTCACTCTTTAAAGAGTTTATGTAGTATAATTAAAGTGTATAAGTGTATCAAAAAATAGCTCGTTTTTATACTGACCGAAGGAGAATGTTCTATGGAAAGAAAAGGGTGGCAAGACGCAATAATTTATCAAATCTATTTACGAAGCTTTAAAGATTCTAATAATGATGGAATTGGAGACTTTAAAGGACTAATTAGTAAATTAGATTATTTAAGTGACTTAGGTGTTAATGCTATTTGGGTATCTCCTCATTACGAATCTCCGATGGATGATAATGGATACGATATTTCTAATTTCTTTGAAGTAAGCAAAGATTATGGAACTTTAAATGATGTGAAAAAATTTATTAATCTTGCTCATCAAAAAGATATGAAAGTAATCTTTGACTTAGTATTAAACCATACATCAGATGAACACGAGTGGTTTAAGGCAGCAAAGAACCCAGTTCATGTAGATCATCATAAATACCATGATTATTATATTTGGCAAAAGCCAAAATATGATAAAGACGGCGATAGACAAATGCCTACACAATGGCGTTCATGGTTTGGTGGAGGCGTTTGGGAATATAATGAACCAACAGATGAATACTATCTACATATCTTTAGTAAAAAAATGCCGGATCTTAATTGGCGTAATTCAAATATGAAAAGAGATCTAAAAGATGTAGCAAAATGGTGGATCAATTTAGGGGTTGATGGATTCAGAGTGGATGCATCAAACCATCTTGAAAAAAATTGGGATTTTCCAGAAGGACATCCTGGTTACGAACATTTTTCTAGTCTTCCTAAACATCACGAGTATTTAGAAGAATTTGGTATTGAAATATTTCACCCTAATAATGTTATGGCAATGGGTGAAGCTGGTGGAGCCACAAAAGAAGAAGCATTAAAATATTGTGGATTTGACAATAATGAATTTGATTTACTAATTCATTTTGGACATGTGTGGGCTGATTGTGATGACTCAAATCATCTTACTCCAGGTAAGTGGTCAAAAGGAAATATTGATCTTAATCATATCAAAAAGAGTTTTAATAGATGGTTCAGAATGTTGAATGGTGATGGGTGGAATTTAATATATTGGCACAACCATGATCATCCACGTGTAATTAGTCATTACGGTAATGATTCAGTCTATCATACAGAGTCTGGAAAGATGCTTGCATATAGTTTGTATTTTATGCCAGGGACACCAATAATTTATCAAGGCGAAGAAATTGGAATGACTAATGTAGACTATAAAGATCTTAATGACTTTAGAGACGTAGAAGTATATACAGAATATAAGAATTTCTTAAGTTTTGGAGCAACTCATGAGGTTGCTATGCAAGCACTACGAAATCGAAGTCGCGATAATGCTAGAAGTCCTTTTCAGTGGAACAATGATGTCCACTCAGGATTCAGTAAAGTAACACCTTGGATGAATATTAATGAAAACTACAGTCAAATCAATTTGAAGAATCAAATTAATGACAAGAACTCAATATTTAGCACCTATAAAGAACTGATTAGAATGAGAAAAGAAGATAATATTAATGATGGAATTCTAGAATTTATTGATATAGACAATAAGGATACATTTGTATACGTTAACGAAACTCCTACTGCGAAGTTCTTAGTCTTGTCAAATTTCTATTCTAAAAAGATAATTTTTGATTTGAATATAGATATCGAAGATTATGAGAATATATTATATAATTATAAAGAGAAAGAACTTACAAACAAAATGAAACTTCTTCCATATGAAGCTTTGGTATATAAAAAGAGAAATAGGGTGATGAAATGAAGGAATATAGCACTTTTAAATTGTATTCAAAAGAATTAAAGAGAGAATTAAGAATGTATGTATCGCTACCAAAAAGTTATTACACTACTGATAAATACTACCCAGTTTTGTATATGTGTGATGGACAAAATTTATTTGATGATTTCCAAGCAAAATACGGAAAAAGTTGGGGAATACTAGAAGCATATGAAACAAATCCTGATTTACCAGAACTGATTATTGTTGGAATAGAGTCAAACGATGATAGAAGCGATGAACTTGTTCCCTTTAAATTTAAGTTTGAAGAAGATGGAAAAGTATGGGGAGGGAAAACTGATAATTTTTTAGACTTCATTGTTGAAAATCTTAAGCCAGTAATCAATAAGAGATATCGAACATTTAAAAGTCCTAAAAATACAGGTATTATGGGATCCTCATTTGGAGGAGTATGTAGTACATACGCTGCCTTGAAATATTCAGAACATTTCACTAGATTTGGGTGTGTTTCAAATGCTTATTTTCCAATTCAAAATGAAATGGTTGAATTAAGTAAAAAATCTGACTTATCAAAAATTAAAAAAATCTATCTGGATGTTGGAACGAAAGAATCAGATAACGTAGAACACGTTAAACTCTACTTAGATTCAAATCAAGAAATATATGATATTTTGAGACCAAGATTGGATTCAGAAAATATTAAATTTGAAATAATCGAGGGTGCGATTCATAATGAATCTGCCTGGGAAAAAAGATTTCCTGATATTATAAAATTCTTATTTAACTAAGAAAAAAGCAGTTTATTCTAAACTGCTTTTTTATATGGAAATTATAAATGGTCAATATTTCATAGAATATATTCGATTTTTCGTGAATTAAAAGTTTTTGTTTGTTTATTTCATAAATATTTCAAATGAATTCTACTGATTATGCTTTATATTTTCTCTTTTATATGATATATTTTAATATATAATATATACGAGGTAAATTACTATGGAAAAAACACAAGAACTAAGCAGAAGAGAATTAAGAGAAGAAATAATCAAAAAATTGTATGAGATTGATCTTAAAAAAGAGTTTTTAGACATCGATTCAGAATATGAGTATATCACTGAATCAGTTGAAGGCGTTTTAGGTAATCTACACAAAATCGACGAAATCATTATTAAGAATTTGGTTAATTGGAGAATTAATCGCTTATCATATGTTGATAGAGCGATTATTCGTTTTGCAGTTTATGAGCTGTATTATACTGACACACCATATGAGATAGTTATTAATGAAGCCCTTAACCTTACTCGTAAATATACGGATGAAGGCGATAGTAAACAAGTAAGTTTTACTAATAAAGTTTTAGATAATATAAAAATATATTTGAAAAAGTAGGGATCTTTATGGAAGAAAAAAAATATCTTACTGTCACGGCTTTAACTAAATATATAAAATATAAATTCGATAATGACGCACATTTAAAAAATGTGCTTTTAAAAGGGGAATTATCAAATTTTAAACATCATTCTAGAGGACATTTTTATTTTACACTTAAAGATGATAAAGCTTCAATAAGTGCTATCATGTTTGCTTCTAGCGCCAATAAAGTTAAGTTTATTCCGATTGACGGAATGACAATTTTAATTGAAGGAGATATTTCTGTCTTCGAAAGTAGAGGGAGTTATCAAATATACGTTACTAAAATGAGCGAAGATGGACTTGGTAACTTATACTTAGCTTATGAACAACTTAAAAAGAAACTGTCTGAGGAAGGCTTATTTGATGACTCTCATAAAGTTCCTATCCCAAGGTTTCCTAAGACAATCGCTGTTTTAACAAGTCCAACAGGTGCAGCAGTCCAAGATGTAATAAATATTGTAAATAGAAGGTATCCTTTAGCTTCAATTATTGTTTATCCAACATTAGTTCAAGGAGAGTATGCTAAAGATTCAATAGTTAAACAATTAGAACTAGTTAACAAACAAAAACTAGTTGATGTAATAATTTTAGGAAGAGGGGGAGGAAGTATAGAAGACCTCTGGCCTTTCAATGAAGAAATTGTTGCATACGCAATATATAACTCATCTATTCCAATTATTTCTAGTGTTGGTCATGAAGTTGATTTTACAATAAGTGATTTTGTTGCTGATTTAAGAGCACCAACACCATCAGGTGCTGCAGAACTATCGGTCCCTAATCAAATAGAATTGTTAAACTATTTAGACAGATTAAATAAACAAAGTAAATTCAGTTTAAATCAACTGTTGAAGCACAAAATTGAATCACTTAGAAGAGTTGAAAGTTCATATATTTTCAGAGAACCTTTAAGGTTAACTGAAAATAAATCTCAAAAACTAGATCACTTAGTCGATAAACTAGAGTTATTAAATCCAATTAATCGACTTAGACAAAGCGAAATTGATCTAAAAAACACTTTAAGAAGATTAAATGATTATTATGAAAGATATTTAATGAGAAAACAAAATAATTTTGTTTTGACAATTAATAAATTAGAACTATTAAATCCTTTATCAATAATGAGTAAAGGCTACTCTGTAGTGAAGAAAAACGATACTGTAATTAAAAGTGTTAGTCAAGTTAAAGAAAATGATAAACTAGATATATTAGTTAGTGATGGAGTAATAAAGGCTTTAGTCACAAACAAGAGAAAGGAAGATTTATAATGGCAGATAAAACTTTTGAACAAGCATTAGTTGAACTTGAATCATTAGTAAAAGAATTAGAAAATGGCGAAATCGCATTAAATCAAGCCGTAAAGAAGTATAATGAAGGTATGAAGCTTAGTAAATATTGTCATGATTTACTGAAAAATGCTGAAGGTGTAATTGTTAAAATGATGAAGGATGATGAACTAGTTGACTTTAAAGAATAATTGAGGTGCATAATATGATAAACTTACATGAGATAAAAGACCCCAGTTTTTTGTCGGATTTATCGATCAAGGAACTGGAAGAATTAAGTAGAGATATTAGAGAATTCTTAATTGAAAAAGTATCTAAAACAGGAGGACATTTGTCTTCCAATTTAGGCGTGGTAGAACTAACTATAGCTTTACATAAAGTATTTGAAAGCCCTAAAGATAAACTGATTTTTGATGTTGGACATCAAGGATATATCCATAAAATCCTAACAGGAAGAGCAAAAGATTTCGACACTTTAAGACAGTATAAAGGGTTAAGTGGGTTCTTAAAAAGAAGTGAATCAATTCATGACATTTACGAAGCAGGACATAGTTCTACTAGTATTGCCGCTGCTGCTGGAATTGAATTTTCAAAAAGATATAATGGAAATTCCTATAAAGTAATTCCAGTAATTGGTGATGGAGCATTAACTGGGGGATTGGCTTTTGAAGCATTAAACTTCCTCGGGGGACAACGAGAACATCAACCAATAATTATCCTAAATGATAATGAAATGAGTATTAGTGAAAATATTGGCTATTTAGCAAGAATATTAAATGATATTAGAGGTAAAACAACTTATCGAAAAATTAAAGCAAAAACATATAAGATATTACCAAAGTTCTTAACTAAATTATCAACGAAAGTTGAAAGAGGAGTTAAAGGATTCTTTATAAATAATACTTTGTTTGATGAATTAGGATATTCTTATTATGGTCCAATTAACGGACATAATTTTAAAGAGTTAATCAAGTATTTAGAAATAGCTAAAAAATCAACAAAACCTTGTGTTATCCATGTTTTGACAGAAAAAGGTAAAGGCTATAAATTCAGTGAAAATGATCAACTAGGAGAATGGCATGGAGTTAGTCCTTTTGAAGTTGAAACAGGAGTAACACTAAATAAAACTAATCCTAACACTCATTCTTGGAGTAAAATTATTTCCGAATATATGATTAACTATGCAAAAGAAAAAGCTGAATTTGTTGTTGTAATTCCCGCAATGATTGGTGGAAGTAGTTTCAATAAATTTCAAGACTTATATCCTGATAGAATAATCGATGTTGGAATTGCTGAACAAATGGCAGTTACGATGTCTAGCGGATTCGCAATTACTAATGTTGATGTATTTACACCAATCTATTCAACATTTGTCCAAAGAGCATATGATCAAATTAATCATGATGTTGCTCGTCAAGATTTAAAAGTTGTCTTTGGAATAGACCGCGCAGGAATTGTTGGCGCTGATGGAGAAACACATCAAGGAGTTTTTGATATTCCCCTTTTAAGACATATTCCTAACATTAAAATTGCCCATCCAAGAAATGCTTTAGAAGCTTATAAAATTTTAAATTATGCCTTTAAAGTGAATAAAGGACCTTTCGTAATCCGTTATGAAAGAGGGAAAACTACTTATGATTTTGATAAAGGTATTCCAAACAGTATTCATCAACTTCCACAATGGGAAATTATGAAAGAAGGAAATGAATTAGTATTTATTGCTTTTGGATCAATCTTAGAGCAAGTAAAACAAGAAGTAGAAAGATTAAACTTAGATGTTTGTGTTATTGATGCTAAGTTTATTAAACCACTAGATGAAGACATCCTGAAAAAAGTAGCAGATAAAAATGTACCGATTATTATCTATGAAGAATCAGCTAAACTTGGTGGATTCGGAAGTTCAGTATTAGAGTACTATTCGAGTAAAAAGATGAATCTTTCAGATGTAACATTAATGGGTATTGAAGATCAATTCGTTGAACAAGGAACAAAAGAAGAAATCCTAAAAGAGTTAAAATTAGATTTAACGAGTATTATAGAAACGATACAGAAATTAATCTAACAAAGAACGGAGTGTGAATATGCTAAGTTATATCTCAGTTAAAAATTTTGCGATAATAGAAAATATCGAAGTTAACTTCTATAAAGGAATGACTGCTTTAACTGGAGAAACTGGTGCTGGGAAAAGCTTGCTTATTGACGCTATAGGATTATTGTTAGGAGACAGAGCTACAACTAATATAGTAAGAACAGGTTCTAAAAAAGCAGAAGTTGAAGGAATTTTTGAATATAACAATCCAAAAATTTCTCTTCTTTTACGTAAATTTGGTGTAGAGAATAACGATAGTCAACTACTAATTAGAAGACAAATCACAACATCTAATAATAATATAATTAAAATAAATAATCATACAGTTACATTAAGCCAACTAAATGAAATAACGTCTATTCTAGCCGATATTCATACACAGCACGATACTCATCGTTTAATTAATCCGCAAACTTATATTGAAATAATTGATGGATTTGAAAGTGAGTTAACTGCTAAACTAGTTGATGATTACCTAAATAAGTTGAAGGATTATAAGATAGAAATTAAAGAGTTAAACAAATTGCAAAATACTAATAATGATATGCTAGAAAAATTAGACTTAATGAAGTTTCAAGTTAAGGAATTAGAATCATACAATCTAGATGTTCTAGAAGAAGAAATGTTAAGAGATCAGGTAGAGAAAATGGAAAACTTCGATAAAATCTATCAAAGTTTAAATGAATCAAGAGTTTTACTTGAAACGACAAGTGCTTTAGATAATATTTATACATCTGCTAAAAAAATAGAAGATATAGAAGATTATTCTTCTGTTTATCTAGATATAAAGAAAAGATTAATGGATGCATATTATGAGCTAGATGATACATTTGAATCACTGAAAAATGAACTTAGTTTATTAGATTTTGATCCATCACTTTTAAATTCACACCAAGAGAGATTGAATAGTTTAGAATCATTAAAAAGGAAGTACCGTAAGGAACTTCCCGATTTAATTGAATATTTAGAACAGACAAAAACTGATATTAATAGTATTGATAACTTCGATGAAGTAATTAATAAACAAATTGAAGCGGTTAAAAAGCATTTTAATTCTGTGAAAAATGTAGCTTTAAAACTATCTGCTTTAAGAAAAAAAACTGGTCTCTTTATTGAAGAAAAATTGCTGGGTATACTAGAAGATTTAGAACTAAAGAAAACATACTTTAAGGTTGAATTTCTTAATGAAATAGACTCAAACTATCTAAATCATAATCAATTTCTATTTAATGGAATTGATGAAGTTGACTTTCTGATAACTACTAATGTTGGTGAACCACTAAAGCCGTTAAGCAAATCAGCAAGCGGTGGAGAGATGAGTAGAATAATGCTTGGATTGAAAAGCTTACTAGTATCCTCACTACAACTTTCTCTGATAATATTTGACGAAATCGACTCAGGAGTTAGTGGATTTGTTGCTAACCAAGTAGCTAAAAAAATTAAAGAAATATCAAATACTACTCAAGTAATTTGTATAACACATATCCCGCAAGTAGCTGCGGTAAGTGATCACCATTTATTTATAAGTAAAAGCGTTGAAGGCGAAAGAACAAAAGCTTACATCAAAAATTTACTTGAAGACGACCGTATTAAGGAAATTGCTCAAATGATTTCTGGAGAAAAAGTAAGTAGCGCGTCAATTGAAAGTGCAAAAGAGTTATTAAAATAAAAAGTAGCAAGATTAACTTGCTACTTTTCTAAATTATATTAAATGCTTTGGAACGCTTGAACTAACGTAATTATTAGCGTAACAAGACCTGCTCCGATAAAACCGAAGATAAGTACAAGAACCATTGCTTTTCCCCACTTAGTTTTTAATGGATTCTTAGTAATAGATGTAGATTCTTCATAGTTCCTTTTAATTCTTTTTTTACTAGTTGGCACGTTTTCACCTCATTCATATAAATATGATATAATATTTATGTCTTTTACATTATATTATAAAACTTAAAAAAAGGAAAGATTTTTTATGGAAAAAAAATACCGAATAATATTTCATATTGATTTAAACGCTTTTTTCGCAAGCTGCGAAATGGCTGAAGATGCCAAACTGTTAAAAATTCCCCTAGGAATTGGCGGAAGAAGAGAACGTGGTGTTTTAACAACTGCAAATTACGTTGCTCGTAAATTTGGTGTTAAGAGTGGTATGAATTCAATTGAGGCAAAAAGACTTTGTCCCAAGCTTTTAATATTGCCTGTTAATTTTGATTTATATCATAAATATAGTAAAATATTTTTTGATTTATTATCTGAATATTCTGATTCAATTGAAAAAGGATCTATTGATGAAGGGTATTTAGATATGACAGACTTAAGTGATGAAGTTCACCCGCTTGATATTGCAAAAGAAATTCAAGAGAGACTCTATAAAGAACATAAATTACCTGTGTCAATCGGTATAGCTCCAAACCTATTTTTGGCAAAAATGGCTTCAGATATGAAGAAACCTCTAGGGATAACCGTCTTAAGAAAACGTGATGTCGAAGAGAAACTCTGGCCATTACCAATCGAAGATATGTATGGTATTGGTAAGAAAACATATCCTAACTTAAAACTCATTGGTATTAATACAATAGGTGAATTAGTAAATTATCAAAATATCAAAAAACTTAAATTAGTACTTGGAAATAGAACAGAAGAATTTGTTGCGAAAGGTCGAGGGATTGATAACAAGATAGTTGATCCACATCGACATGTCGAATCAAAAAGCATTGGGACATCATCAACATATTCAACAGATATCCATGAATATCAAGACGTATTAGCAAAATTAGTTTTACTAACCAAAAATGTCGTAAATAGACTAATTGATGATGATAGTATTATCAAAACAATTAGTATTCAAGTAAGGTATAATGATTTTTCGCAGATAAACCGTAGTAAAACACTTGATTTTTATACTGATAATTTTTATGAAATTTACCAAGTTGTCGAACAATTATATGATGATAACCAAGGCGATTTGCCAATTAGATTATTAGGGGTATCACTCGCAAATATTAAAGATAATATTAATAATTTCAGACAAATTGATATCTTTAGTGTTTCAAAAGAAAAATCTAAAGAAGAAAGAGTATTAAATATGTTGAATAATATCAATGAAGCATATGGAAGTAGTATCATTGAAAAGGGCGTAAAAAAGCGTAAAAATCCCAAAAAATAAATCCCTGAATCGGCAGTAGATATTACTTTATGTATAAAAAGCACTTCCTATTTTGGAAGTGCTTTTTTTGTTAATAAGTTAAATGATGTTATTCTTGTTTGATTATTATGTGTTGAGGTATCATCTTTATCAAATTGTTCTAGGAAGGCGATAACCTCTTTAGTAACCTTAGTAGGGGTAGAAGCTCCACTTGTGACACTGACAGTATTATATTTTTTTAGTAATTCAATATTAATATCTTCAACTGACTCAATTAAGGTTGAATTTATGTGTGCTTCTGTTGAAGAAACTTCAACTAGTTTAATAGAGTTGTTTGATAATTTGTCACCAACTACAAAGCAGTGATCAACATCTTTATCTTGATTAAGTAATGCTTCTTGTCTAATTCTTGTTGAGTTGCATATTTCGTCTATAATAATAATATTAGGATAATACTTTTTGGCTTCTTCACTAAGATAATAAATATCAAAAATACTCATTGTTGTTTGATTTGTGAGAGCTATTTTACCATTAGTAATCTTTAGTTTCTTAATATCTTTAATATTTTCAACGATATATACATTATTACTTATGCCTTTTGCAGCTTCGCTTTCAGGGTGAGTGTGCTTCCCAATAAAGATAATAGCGTAGCCGTTATTTATATATTCGGTAATTGTATCTTGACTCCTAAAGACATCATCACATGTTGTATCTACTATATCTAGACCTTTATCTTTTGCCTTTTTGTAGACTTGTGGACTTACTCCGTGTGCTGTGAAAATAACTGTTCCACTTTTAATTTCATCGAGTAATTCAAGTCTGGTTTTTGTTTCATCGTGCAACGTAATTAAGTCTAAATGACCAAGAGAATCAACAATTTGTTTGTTGTGGATTACCATTCCTAATATATATATTGGTTTTTTAGTTGACAATGTATCTAAATTTGATATTGTATTAATGGCATTAACAACACCATGACAATATCCTCTTGGTGTAATTTTAATCGTTTTCATAATATCACCCAAATCTATTATATATTATAGTCAAATAATTTGGAAATGTTATGTGAATATTGTATAATATAAGTAAGGAGAGATACTATGAATATAACACAGAATTATTTAAACAAAGCAATCAAAGACTTAGGCTTCAAAAAATTTACTGAGGTTCAAAACATTGTTATTCCAAAAGTCTTAAGTGGTAGCGACATTATTGGGTGTAGCCAAACAGGTACAGGTAAAACTCATGCTTTTTTAATACCAATTTTTGAGAAACTAGACCTAGAGTTAAATGATGTGCAAGTAGTAATAACAGCACCAACTAGAGAGTTAGCTGAACAAATATATAATAACGCAGTCTTTATAGCACAGCGTAGTGATAAATATATTGATGTTAGAAAGTTTACTGGTGGAAGTAATCGTGAAAAAGAAATCGCGAGATTAAAAAAATCACAACCAATGATTGTAGTTGGAACTCCAGGAAAAATTAAAGACTTAGCAATTAATGAAAATGTCCTAAATGTCTATAAAGCTAAAATATTTGTTATTGATGAAGCTGATATGTCTTTAGAAATTGGTTTCTTAGATGATATTGATAATATCGCAGGACTAATGGGAGAAGACTTGCAAATGTTAGTTTTTAGCGCAACTATCCCTGAAAAAATAAGACCATTTTTAAGAAAATATATGACTCATCCAGAAGAAGTGTTTATTAAGCCAAAAGAATTATCAAGTTTAAATATTGAACATATCTTTATCCCTGTAAAGAGTAAAGATAATAAAACAAACTTACTTGATTTATTAAAAGCAATTAATCCTTACATTGGAATAATTTTTTGTAATAAAAAAGAAGTTGTTGATGAAGTAGTTTCATTCTTATATTCAAATGGATATAAGGTGGCAAAACTTCATGGTGGAATCACTCCGCGTGAAAGAAAACAAGTAATGAAGAGGATTAACGCTGCTGAATATCAGTATGTTGTTGCTTCTGATATTGCTAGTCGTGGTATTGATATTGATGGAGTAAGTCATATTGTTAACTATGAATTACCAAAAGATATGGAATTCTATATTCACCGTACTGGTCGAACAGGAAGAGCTAGTTATACAGGGATTGCAATTAGTTTTTATTCACCAAAAGATCATGCATACCTTGATTTCTTAGAAAGAAAAGGAATTAAGATTGCCTATAAAGATATTAAAAATGATGCTTTGGTAAACAGAAGAGTTAGAGATGAAAGAACAAGAAGAAAACCAGGATTTAATCCAGTTGATGGAGATAGATTAAACGTAAAAAGAAGTAAAAAAGTGAAACCAGGTTATAAAAAGAAATATAACACAGCATTAAAAAGAGCGAAAATAAGAGATCAACGTCAAAACAAAAGATAGGAGTTCCATATGTTGAAAATCGGATCACATGTTTCACTTAAAGGAAGTGAGATGTTAATAGGAAGTGTTAAAGAAGCATTAAGCTATGATGCTAATAGCTTTATGATATATACAGGGGCTCCTCAAAATACAAGAAGAAAACCTATTGAAGAGTTAAGAATTGAAGAAGCAGTTGCTTTAATGAAGGAAAATGATTTATCACTAGATAATGTTGTAGTTCATGCACCATATATTATGAACCTAGCAAATCACGATCCTGAGAAAAGAGATTTTGCTGTTAAGTTCTTTACAAGTGAAATTGAACGAACTGCGAAAATTGGAGCTAAACAAATAGTGCTTCACCCAGGTGCTCATGTTAAACAAGGTGCCGACATTGGGATTGCTAATATTATTGAAGGATTAGATAGAGTAATAGAAAACACTAAAGATTTAGATGTTTTAATAGCTTTAGAAACAATGGCTGGCAAAGGAACAGAATGTGGAAGAAATTTTGATGAACTAGCACAAATTATCAACGGTGTTGAAGATAATTCAAAATTAAGTGTTTGTTTTGATACTTGTCATACACATGATGCCGGATATGATACAAAAACTGATTTTGATAAAGTAATAAAAGAGTTTGATGAAAAAATTGGAAAAGAAAGAATTAGTGTATTTCACATTAATGATTCTAAAAATGAAAAAAGTGCCGGAAAAGACCGCCACGAAAATGTTGGGTTTGGATATATTGGTTTTGATGCCTTAAATTATATCGTTAACCATCCTGATTTTGTTGATATTCCAAAGATTCTAGAAACACCTTATGTTACTAAAACACCAGATTCAAAAGAAAGACTCTATCCACCATATAAAGAGGAAATTATGATGTTTAGAAAGCAATCGTTTGACCCGGAAATATTAGAAAAAATTAGAAAAAAAGACGTTATTGGTTAATAACGTCTTTTATATACTCTAGTTTCTCTTCGATTTCTTTTAGTGAATCTAAGGAGAATGTCTTTTTATTACTACTAGTTATGCCTAGTAAATAATCAGCACTCACATCACAAAACTCACAAAACAGTTTGAGTTGTTTATGGCTCATGTTTTGATGATT
>DAOVWR010000028.1 GCA_030636545.1 Mycoplasmatota bacterium | reverse complement strand
ATGTTGATTGATGCAACTGATGATTATGACGATGAGACAGCTATTCATGAGATAAAACAAATTGTGGATTCTATTGAAGATGGGGTTCAAACATACTCTTATGATAAAAGACACTTAATAGAAACAGTAAAAAGAGTCGAAAGTTATTACTCTGTTTTTATCGGTATTGCAATATATATCGTAGGATTCATCTTTGATCACTACGGTATAGCCTGGGGATTCATTCCTTTATTTTGGATAGGTTATTCATTTATTGCCTATAAAATATTACTTAAGACTATTAAAGGTATCAAAAGAAAAGATTTCTTTAATGAAAATACCTTAATGTTTATCGCGACAATTGCCGAGATGTTCTTACAGTTTTACTATGAAGCAATCTTCGTTATTATCTTTTATACTATCGGAGAATACTTACAACATCGTGCTGTTCATAAAAGTAAACAAGAAGTATCTACTTTAATGGATTTAAAAATTGATTATGCCAATGTCTTAGTTGATGGTACTGTAGTTATCAGAGATCCACTGTCAATTAAAAAAGGTGATATTATTATTATTAAGCATGGTGAGAAAATCCCTGTTGATGGTATTTGTATTAAAGGTGCTACTTCATTAAATACTAGTGCTTTAACTGGTGAGGCTAAGCTTAGTAATGTAAAAGTCGGAGACTACATTTTAAGTGGTAACTTAAATGTTGGTACTGTTATTGAAATAGAAGCTTCTAAAGAATACAGTGAATCAACTATTGCGAAAGTAATTGATTTAATTGAAAACTCAACAAACCATAAAGCTAAAACAGAAAACTTTATTACAAAGTTTGCTCGTTATTATACACCTGCAGTAACTTTTGCAGCCTTCTTAATGTTTTTATTACCAACACTTGCTGATTCAGCTAATTACCAAGAATACATTTACCGTGCAGCTATCTTCTTAGTAATCAGTTGTCCTTGTGCACTAGTATTATCAATTCCACTATCTTATTTTGCGGGAATTGGCGCAGCTGCTAGAGAAGGAATCTTGTTTAAAGGAAGTACCTTCTTACATATGATGACTAATGTTGATAGTATAGGTATTGACAAAACAGGAACACTTACACATGGTACCTTCACTGTTGGAGAATATTCAAACGAAGAAACACTAAAAATCGCAGCTAGTATTGAAAGATTTTCAAATCATCCGATTGCTAGATCAATTATTGAACACTACGATGGAGATTATTATGAGTTTGAAAATATCGAAGAAATTCCAGGATTTGGATTAGTTGTTAAAGATAGTAAAGGTACAATCTTAGTTGGAAACAGAAAACTAATGAACAAACATAAAGTTAAAGTTAAAGATAAAAAAATTATGATTGGTTCTAATGTATTTGTTAGTAAATATGGTAAATATATAGGCCGAGTAATCGTTAAAGATAAAATTAAATCTTCTTCATTAAATGTTATTAGAAGATTAAGTCGAAAATATCACATTACAATGTTAACTGGTGACAACAACTTAATAGCTAGAGAAGTTGCGGATTCACTTGGTGGAATAAATTATGAAAGTAATTTACTCCCAGAAGATAAGGTTAGAGTATTTAATGAAATAGAAACTAAAAAACTTAAAATGTACATTGGAGACGGAATTAATGATGCACCATTACTTAGAAATGCTGATATTGGTGTTGCTATGGGTAATGGTAGTGAAATTGCATTAGATGTCGCAGATGTTATAATAATGAATGACAACCTAAATATGGTTGAGAAAGCGTTCAAGATTGCACGTAAGACAAAAAATATTGTTTATCAAAATATTATCTTCTCATTATCTGTCAAATTCATATTTTTAGGACTTGCTGGACTTGGGTATAGTAAAATGTGGATGGCGATATTTGCCGATGTAGGTATTACATTGATAGCTGTAGTAAATAGTTTAAGACTTATTTATTCAAGGGGGCAAAAATAATGAGTGAAGACAATAAGGTAGAAAATTTAAATGAAACAGTAAAATTATTTAAGATCTTTAGTGATTTAACAAGACTAAGAATAATTGATTTACTGAATACTGGTGAACACGCTGTTCAAGCTATCGCAGATGAACTTGAAACTAGCCAATCAGCTATCTCACATCAATTAAAGTTATTAAGAGATTTGAATGTTGTTAAAACAAGAAAATCAGGAAAACAAGTAATCTATTGTTTAAGAGATTCTCATATTAAAGAAATATTCTTAATTGGTTATTCTCACGCCACTGAATGTGAATAAAATTTAAAACAAAAAGACAGAAATTATCTGTCTTTTTTTTAACGTTTTTTCCTTTTGTTTTGAACTCTCTTTCTTTCAAGTTCTCTTCTTTGATTATATCTATTTAGTCTTAAGATATTTCTATATGAATTAAATAATTCAGTACTTATTTCCCCGTTATTTAAGGCTTCTCGTACTTTACAATTAGGTTCATGAATATGTGTGCAGTCATTATATAAACAGTCCTGACTCAACTCTGATATTTCATCAAAATTCTCAAGTGCGTCCCCGACAATATATGAGTTAATAACTCTTAACCCAGGTGTATCTATAATGTATCCACCCCTTGGTAGCTCGATCATTTCCCTGTGGGTTGTTGCATGTTTTCCCTGGGCATCAGATAATCTGATGTCCAAAGTTTTTAAATAATCATATCCTAGTAGTTGATTAATCAATGTTGATTTACCAACTCCTGAAGATCCAATGAATACACTAGTTTTTCCTTTGAGTTTTTCCTCAAGTAATAGTATGTCTTCTTTTGAATAAGAGCTTACTACCATTATCTCTATATTTTTATTGAGTTTTTTTACTTGATTAGTATAGTCTTCAATATTATCACATAAATCTTTCTTAGTTAGTAAAACTATTGCCTCAGCGTTTGATCCGTAAGTAGTTGATATAAAGTTTTGAATTTTTTTAATATTAAAATCTTCATTTAGTGATACACAAATATAGATTAGATCAATATTAGCAGCTAAGATTTGTTTATCACCACCTGTGCCAACACCTAGTCTTTCAATCTTCGAATGTCTTGTGCACACTTTTTCGATAGTAGCACTATCATCATAAATTGACGGCATAAATATTACATAGTCTCCCACTACAGGATAATCACTCTTACTAAGAGCCGTATAGCTGAACCTACCACTCATTTTACCTTTATATAATACTTTATTTGACGAAATCAAATAAAGAGACTTATGGACACTAGTAATCCTTCCAAGGAGCATATCTTCTTGAAATTTAGAAAATTCTTCCAGTATTTCGTTTGTCATTTTTTTCTCCCTTCTTATGAGTAATTAATAAGTTGGAATAAGCATCATGCAAACAAAAAGGCCTCACACTTCAAGGCCTTTTAAAAATAAAACTAATAGACTCTTAGATTGTGTGATGATGCTTATCCCTATTTTTGAAACAAAATGTGTTTTTCATAAGACATCACCTCTTTCTTGATATTTCTACTTTAATCATATCTATATTTATAATTATTGTCAATTCTAACAATTATCTCACTCATATATATATAAAGAAAAGGACTTGATTAAATCAAGTCCTTTAAAATTTAATGTTTAACTAATGTGTATTTTTTCTTACCTCTTCTTAAAATAGTGAACTCTTTATTGATCGCATTACCTTTTTTGACCACAAAGTCTAAACTATTTTGTTTCTCACCATTTACAGAGACTGCGTTGTTCTTTATAAACTCTCTAGCTTCACGTTTACTTGAAGCTAGTTTTGCTTCAATTAGAAGTTCTACTAAATTCATATCCTCAGTTATTTGAATTGAAGGAACATCCTTGAATCCATCTTTTATTTCATCTACTGATAATGATTTAATATCACCACTAAATAATGCTTTCGAAATTCTTACTGCGGAATCGTATGCTTCTTGTCCATGAACAATTACAGTTAGTTCTTCAGCAATTTTATTTTGGGCTGCACGTTGATGTGGAGCTTTTTCAAACTCTTCAATTAGTGTGATTGTCTTTTCAACATTCATAAAAGTAAATTTCTTTAGGTAGATTACTGCGTCATTATCTGGTGTATTGATCCAAAATTGGTAAAACTCATAAACTGATGTGCGAGCTGGATCAAGCCAAACTGCGCCACCTGCTGTTTTTCCAAATGGTTTTCCATCAGCTTTGATTAGTAAAGGCCAAGTGAATCCATATCCTTTTTCCTCATGTCCAAGCATTTTTCTAATTAGTTCAAGTCCAGCTGTAATATTTCCCCATTGGTCTTGACCACCGATTTGTAATTTACAATTCTCTTCTTTGTATAAATGCATAAAATCTAGTGATTGAATAATTTGGTAAGAGAATTCTGTGAAGCTTATCCCGTTTTCTAAACGTGATTTTACACTTTCTTTACTCATCATATAATTGATATTAAAATGCTTTCCGATACCTCTTAAAAATGAAATAATATCGTATGTTGAAATCCAATCATAGTTATTAACAGCTTTCGCAGTTGGTAATATCCTTTTAATTTGCTTAGTGATTGATTCGGCATTTTTGAGTGATTGTTCAAGTGTTAATAACTGACGTTCACTACTTCTTCCACTAGGATCACCAATAAGACCAGTTCCACCACCAATCACAAGAATTGGATGATGTCCACGATCCTGTAATCTTTTTGATACTAAGTATGACATTAGGTGTCCAACATGAATACTATCTGCTGTTGGGTCAACTCCTACATAAAATGTTATTTTTTCATTTTCTAATACATTTCCAATTTCTGGGTCTGTGACATCGAATAACAAGTCACGCCATTTTAATTCTTCTATTAAATTCATTTTCATTCCTCCTATAAAATATAAAAGTTCGTCCTAGAAAAGGACGAACTTTAAGAAATTCGCTTTACCACCTAATTCTAGATAAAATATCTAGCACTTAATAAGATAACGGATTTACCGTCTACGCTTTTCTTCGTAGAAGCTCATAAGGGTATAGAATACTAGTTAACCTTAGTTCACAGCTTTTCACTAAGTCTCTTGAGATAACTTATTGTATTCCTCTTTTAATCATCGCTTTATAAAGTTGTTTTTCTTAATACGATTGAATGTGGTAATTTAATTACTTTCTCAGGTATTGCCTCATTATTCATAAGTTTTGTTAGTAATCTCATACCAACAGCACCCATATCATAAATCGGAACATCAACACATGATAATTGTGGTCTAGCTAAACGAGCATATTTTGTGTTTTGGAATCCGCAGATTCCAAGATCCTCAGGTATTTTAATATTATTCTCAAATGCAACATTCATAAATGATATTGCGATTGAATCACGTACTGCGATAACACCATCTACTCTAACATCTTTAAAGAATTCATTAAAGTGTTCTGTATTAATTGAGATACGTCCTGATGTTCTCATTATTCTATCTTCTAGTCCAGCTTCTTTCATAGCTCTTAAATATCCTGCTTCTTTTAAGTCATTAACCATATACTTTCTAACTGTTGAAACCATATAGATATCTTTACGTCCTTCTTCAATTAACTTTTTAGCAATTTCATAACCTGCTCTTTCGTAATCGATAGAAACTGAAGGGATTTCATCACTTTCTGGGTAGAAAGTATTTGCAAGTACAACAGGAATTTGATAGTTATTCTTAACTACTTTCAAAAAATTATATTGTTTTTCATTGATTTCATCATTCAAATATAAAATTCCATCAACTTGAGCTGCGATGATTTCTCTTAAGATATCTTCTTCACTAGCTTCTTCACTTTCTAAAATATAAAGTAAAATTGAATACTTGTAAACTCTCGCAATATCAGCAATTCCGTTCATCATTTCCGCAATACTTGCGCGTCCCATGTCAGGAACTACAACTGCAACAGTCGTAGACTTTCTACTAGCTAATCCCCTAGCAAAGGCATTTGGCTTGTATCCAAGTTCTTTAATTACTTTTAAAACTCTTTCTCTTGTTTCTGGTTTAACTTTTTCAGGATTATTAATAGCTCTTGATACTGTAGCCAGCGATACTCTCGCTGCTCCTGCTACATCATAAATAGTTGCTTTACTCATAAATAAGCACCTTCTTTCATCAATATGATTATATCATAAGTGAAAATGTTTTCAAGAAAAATGCCATTTTTATGAAAAGTTTTCATAACTTTGTGCAATCTGCACAAAATATATAAAAAATACCATCAATTGATGGCATTTTTTTGTTATCTACGTTCTTTGATACGAGATTTTTTAGCAGATAATCCTCTGATATAAAATAGTTTAGCTCTACGAACTTTACCTTTTCTTATAACATCGATTTCAGCTATTGATGGTGAATGGATTGGAAAAGTTCTTTCTACACCAATTCCATAAGATACTTTACGTACCGTGAAAGTTTCACCGATTCCTCCACCTTGTCTTTGGATTACTAAACCTTCAAAAACTTGGATTCTTTCTCTATTACCCTCTTTGATCTTAACAGATACTTTTACAGTATCTCCAGCTCTAAATGCAGGTACATCTTGTTTTTGATAATCTTTAGTAATATCATTAATTAATTGCTGAGACATAATATCACTCCTTAATTTTTACATTTGCTCATAAGGGTTTTCCAAAGCGGAGCAAAATTTACTTAGATTTAACAGCGTTTTTTATTATATCATAACTAAATATGATATTCAACTGTTATTTTTACTTAAAAACGACCTTTTCATACGTGTCATATTCTTTACCATTTACGTATAAATAAATCTGGTATGTTCCAATGATTCCTTCTTCGTTTATATAATAAGATACAATGCGGTTATCGCCATCGGCGATGACAATGCACATTGCTGTGTAAGTGTTACTTCCAGTTGGAATATTATATACTATTCGCCCGTTAGATCCTTCTAATACTAAATAAACAACTTCATGTTCATTAAATACAGCGTTTATTACTAAGCGATCAGTTTCTTTTGTTAGTTCTAATTCATATTCTTTTGGTACAGTAACAAAGAAGTTGTGTCTTTCATCAATATCATCTTCTGTATCTTCAGTTACGATGAAGTTACCTAAAGTGGTAGCTGGTCCTAAACTAAAGATTGTATTATTACTATATAAAGATATTCTATTAGCTCGATAAAAGTTACTAGGTACTTCTAAATGGTATACTATCTTACCATCCAATACTTCTATTGTAATCGAGTTTAGTTTAGCACTTAAGAAATCTTCACTTAGTGGGGCAGGAATATTCAATACTTCCCCGTTTACTTCACTATGTCCACCACTATGAATCATATAGTTGTTTTCACTATAATATGCAACATTAGATATATAGGGACTATAGAAGTCTTCGCCAAGTTCTTTACCAAACTGATATACTTGTTCAATTGTCATTGAAATCATATTATAACGATATATTACTCCTCTTGAATAATTATCTTCTGCTAAGATATCATCTTCTCTTAATTTGGATCTATTATTTCCATTATCAAATAAGAAGATATCACCATTTTCTAAGACTATTGCGGAATGTTGAGCATAAGACCACTCAAATTCAGCACTTATTGGATAGAAGAAATACTCATCAACTAATTCTTCACTCCAGTTAGTTGGGTCCCCAATTATCCAATTAAGTTCATCAGTTGTATAATCAATACTTATCACTGCGTCTTGATGACGCCCTGATAAGATAATCGAATCGGTTGTTTCGTCATAGAAAATACTATTATTATGGAACCAGTCATATGTTACCCACATTTCTGCCATACCATCTAACTCAGGTAAATAGTCTCCAATGTCCCATGTTTTAACAATCTCTCCTGTTGTTCTATCTAATTCAACAATGATATCTTCAACAGTTGATTCAAAATCACTTGTTCCAATTAATAAATTACCATTACTCATTTCAAATACATCATGGTGGTATCCACCAGGTAATATATATTCAGTATAGATTTTACCTAGAAAATCTATTTCATATAATCCAGTTGTGTAATATGGAGCGTTTATAATTCTAGATGTTCCTAGTAATAGTCTGCCATTTTCTAAAATTGTTGGAGCCCATGTTAGACTAGTTGATAAATACCATCTAACATCACCATTATAATCATAAGCTACAGGTAAAGATCCAAGTGCTGGCATCAGCATCATTAAATCAGATCCAAAGTATTCATATGTCGTATTCATGACAGTTGGTGTGAATATCCCCTCTGGTGTTGGATCAGTTAAGACATTTATTTCTGATACAAGTGTTTCAGGATAAGGGGCTTGTGAGCTTATTAAAGATGTTACTTGATATAGTTTAATAGTATTAAAATGTCCTGCGTATAATCCATAGACAGGAATACGGTGTGTTGTAGTTTCAGGTGAGGTAAACTCCATGTTTCCTTCACTTGTTTTACCTAAGACAACGACTTTATAACTAGTTGGTAAATCAGTTTCAAACATTAGTAATCCTGATAGCGGAGACATATCATAAGGGTCTACTATAAAGAAAGGATTTTCAGGAGTATAATTACCTTCATTATATTCTAATAAGAAAGCCTCTTCATAGTTTTGTTGGATCATTGTTACTGACTCAACTTCTTTCGTATATGAAGAAGCTGGAGCTGATAATCCAATTATTAAAAACGCAATCAAAATTAGAGTAATTGCTACTCCATCGACAATGATTATTAAGTTGTCTTCAATAAAAAACTTTTTAAATTGTTCTTTATTCATCATTAGACTCCTTTCGATACTTATTATATAAATCCATTCTTCTTTCTTTTGTTCTTTTAATAGATTCTTTTAAACGCCATTCTTTAATGAGTTTATGGTTTCCACTAATCAATACTTCAGGTACTTTTTTACCCATAAACTCACTAGGTCTTGTGTAGTGAGGATGTTCGAGTAAATTATTGCTAAATGAATCAAACAAGTGTGATTCATCTTTACTAATCACCTTGGGAACTAGTCTTGTGATGGCATCAATTAAAACCATTGCCGCAATTTCTCCACCAGTTAAAACGTAGTCTCCAATCGAGATTTCTAAATCAAATAAATCTCTTATTCTTTCATCATATCCTTCGTAGTGTCCACAAAGGATGATAATGTGTTCAACATTACTTAGTTCGTAGGCTTTTTCCTGACTAAAGGTTACTCCTTGGGGAGTAACTAATATCTTAAGCGCTTTTTTATAGCCATCTATACTTATTAAAGCATTATAGACAGGTTCAACGCTAAGTACCATTCCAGCTCCTCCACCATAAGGTGAATCATCAACTTTATGATGTTTGTTTGTTGAATAGTCTCTAAAATTAATAATATTTATTTCTACTATTTTATTATCAATGGCTTTACCTAAAAGTGATTCACTAGTGAATCCTTCAAACATCTTTGGGAATAAGGTTAATACATCTATTCTCACAGTAATCCCTCCCACACAATAATAAATAGTTTATTATCTTCTAAATTTACTTCTTTTATAAATTCTTTTCTAAAAGGTATTAAGATTTGTTTTTTAGCTGTCTTCACAACAATTACTTCACCTTGAGGATAATCTCTAATATCAATACATTTCCCAAGTAATAATTCTTCAACATAAACATCCATGCCGATGATTTGATCAAAGTAATAGTCATCTTCTCCTAGTTTATGGATTAGTTCTTTGTTTATTACTAAGTCACAGCCTTTATATTTCTCAACTTGGTTAATATCTGTAAACTCTTTAAAGATTATTAAATCTAAGGTTTTCATTTCTTTTTGCGAGACAACTGTCACAGGAATATAATCACGTTCAAAAGCAATATAAAGAGGGGTACCCTTTTTATATCTTTGTTCTTTAAAATCTGTGAATGACTTAACTTTAAGAGCTCCGTTAAGTCCATGTGTATTAACAATTTTTCCGATTGTAACTATATCCATCTATTTCACCTCTTACTTTTGGAACATAATTTTTTCTGATTGGAATAGTCTTGTCAGAATAAAGACAAATATAGTTACATAAATTAAACTAGTTCCAATTGTGATGAGATAAGCAGTTAGTGATATATCAAATGTCAATACTGCAATAATTAAGTTTACTGAGCTATAGATTGGCATAAAGTAAACCCATAGTTCTGAACTTGCTTCCCCACTAAACATAGAGCTTATTCCTAGACCAATACTAACAAAGTAAAATGGCATAATTAACATTCCTGCTTCTTTAATGGTTTTTGCATAAGCACTTAAAACAGAAACAAGTCCTACAATCACTAACACAGTAGCTAGTAAAACTGAAAATAGTATCGTGATATCTCCTACTCCGTAAATAAAGACATCTAATTCAGCTCCAGCGCCTCCCATTAAATTAGGCAAACTAAACATTATACCAATAAATGATGAAGTTGCACTCATCATTGATACTGCTGTTAGGCTTAATACTTTACCAATTGCGATTTCGCTTCTTTTAACAGGAGTTATAAGAAGTGTTGCAATCGTTCCTCTTTCGTTTTCACCAGCAATAGAATCAGGACCAATACTCATTGCTCCACTAAACAAGAACATTATTATTAACATTGGTAACAGCATAGCGAATCCTTGTCCAGCTGCTTTTTCTTCATCCATAATAATTCCTGAATCTACCATAAAGGCGTAATAAGAATCTCCATGTCTATCGAGCCCGATGATTGTTCCATATGTTGAGATAACATTCGTCATTTGTCCATACGCATAATTACTATATTTTTCTCCAGGATTAAAATAAATGAATATCTCGGAAATTACAAGGTTATCGATATCATCTTCAAATGTTTCTGAGAAGATGATTATCATATCAACTTCCCCGATTAAAATTTGTTCTTCTATTTCTTCATGATTATTTGGATCATAATCATGAAATTCAGGATTAATATTTTGAGCATAGACAAAGTTTTGAAAATCTGTTGGCATGTTTTCAGTATAAATAATCATTTTATGTTCAACAATATCTTCAACTTCTCCACCAATTGCAGTTCCAATAAATGTATACATAATATATATTGCAAGTCCTGGTAGTATTATGGCTGTGAATACTAAACGACGATCACTCATAACACGGAAAAATTCTTTTCTAAAGATTGTAAATATATTTCTCATTAGTAAGCACCTCCTAATAACTCATCTTCTTTAACAAGTTCAAAGAAGATTTCTTCTAAGTTATTATTAGGATCTGTCTTTAGCACATTTTCTAAAGTATCACATAATTTCATCTTACCATTTATTATTATTCCTACGCGATCACATAGTTTGTCAACTACACTCAAAATGTGTGTCGATAAGATTACTGTTTTACCTGCTTCTTTAAGTTCAATTAAATAATCCATTACACTTCTCGCAGTTAAAACATCAAGTCCATTTGTCGGTTCATCAAAGATAATATAATCAGGATTATGAACTAAACTGATGGCGATACTTACTTTTTGTTTCATCCCAGTTGATAAATCTCCTACTTTGACTTCTCTAAATTCAGCAATCCCAAATCTTTCAAAGAAAGCATCTTTTCTTTCTTCAATTACTTCATCTTCAATACCATGAAGTCTTGAAAAATAAATGTATAAGTAGTTAGGTGTAAAATGGTCTTCTAGTTTAAGTTCACTAGTTAAGAACCCAATTTTCCCTCTCACACTTTCTGGGTCAGTTACAACACTAGTTTCCCCAACAAAGATATCCCCAGAATCCGGCTTAATTAACGTTGATATCGCTCGTAAACAAGTTGTTTTACCAGCGCCATTTGGTCCTAAAAGGCCAAATATTTCACCAGGGTACGCAGTAAATGATAAATCATTAACTGCGACTTTTAATTTTGTATCTGTTCTTTCAATTTTTTGTTGTTTCTTAGATAATTTAAAAGTTTTCTTTAAGTTCTTAACTTCTAATGTGTTCATAAAATCCTCCTAGAGTAGTTTACCCATAACAAGTAAATCAATATATTTATTATCAACAAAGAAACCATTTCTAATAGTTCCTTCTTTTTCAAATCCAAGTGTGTCGTAAAGATGAATAGCTCCTAAGTTATCTACTCTTACTTCTAAATCCATTTTTGTTTTCTTAAGAAGTAACGCTCGAGCAATTAGGTCTTCCATAACTATTCTCCCTAATCCTAAATTTTGATATTCTTCTAACACGGAAATACCTAGTGAAACTCGGTGATTTACTCTTTTAAGAGAGTTTCCATGAAATCCTGCGGTACTAATAATTAAATCACCATCTAAAGCAATTAAAAAGCATGCATTTGGTGAATCAATGGTCGTTTGAAGAAACTTTTCTTCTTGCTCGACTGTAAATGTAAATTCTCCAGGTTCTCTCATTAAGTTCTTTGATTCAGCGTTAACTTTATGCATATAAGCAACTAAGTTTTTTGCATCACTTATAACTGCGTCTCTTAGTGTTATAGTTGTACTATTTTTAAGTGTATATTCCATGTTTATCACCTCAGTATATATTATTATACTACATATCAAGATATATAAACAATATTAGTAGAAAAAAATAGACCCGAAATTCGGGTCTAAAATGAATCAATATTAATTGATATTTTCTTGCGCTCTCTTGAAGCACTTGCATATGCGATTGTTCTGATTGCATTTGCAATTCGTCCGTTCTTCCCAATTACTCTACCAAGATCATCTTGATTAACAATAATTTGGATAATAAGTAGATTATCCTCTTCT
>DAOVWR010000085.1 GCA_030636545.1 Mycoplasmatota bacterium | reverse complement strand
TACCTGGTCCTCCAGTTAATATAAATAAGTTACTTTTCATGGCATTTTGAATTGCACGCTTTTGTAGTTTTGTGTATTCAATATTGTTGATACTTTCAAATAATTCAATATAACTATCTACTTTTTTAATATCAATATCGTTATGCTCGATAAGGCTTAATTCTTTTACTTTGTTAATAATATTCTCTTCAGCGTAGTTAATCGTTCTAAGTTTGATCATATTATCTTCAATAATAAATAGCTTTTCCTTAATCAGTTCTTCTAGGTAGTCATCTATTGTCTCTTTTGACACAATTTGTTCTTTTTTATTAAGATTCTTCATTAAGTACTCTGTTAATTGTTCGATATAAAGGAATGTGTGTCCATAATTAATTCCCATCAAGTTATAGAGATACACAATCATTGCTTTTACTCTAACAGGATGGTCTTCTTCAAAGCCTAGATTTTTCGCAATGATATCAGCTCTTTCAAAACCAATTCCATCTATATCATATATCAATTTGTAAGGATTATTTTCGATGATAGCTATTGTTTCATTATCATAATATTTATATATTTTTATAGCAGTTCGCGGAGTTATTCCGTATCCATATAACTTAATAAGTATGTTTTCAGATGCTTTATTTTCAACAATTCCTGTGTAAATAGTCTCTTTTATTTTATCATTCATTTTTGGAACTTTATCAAGTATATTTTTATTATCAATAACCTTTTTGATAGTGTTCTTACCTAATGCGTTAACAATATTTAGAGCTGTCTTCGTGCCGACTCCTTTAAATAGGTCACTTGATAAGTATTCTATCAAACCAGGTATTGAAGTGTCTCCTAGCTTTTCAAAGTTCTTGACCACATATTGGAGACCATATCTGGAATGTTCTTTAAATTCTCCAAAGAATTTTATCTCTTCTCCGCGCATAGGACTTGGAAAATAGCCTGTGATTGTCAAGTAATCTTCATAGGTAAAGAGAGTCAAATCTTCATTAGACTCTGTGACTTCAATTTTTATTATTGTAAATGAATTTTCATCACTGTGAAAAATTATTGCCTTTACAATACCTTGAACATATTTCATATAATCACCGTTTTTATTATACCATATTTTTTTGTTTTTACTGTTGAAAAAAGAAAGAAAAAAGAGTACCGCTTATCATTTGATTGAAGCTTAATTTTTTAATCATATTTTTACATAAAAAAACAGTGATTTCATCGAAATCACTGTTTCATTTATTATATTAGTCTTTTAAACCTTGTGCGAGGAATGCAATAGTTCTAATCATTTGAGCAGTATAACTCATTTCATTATCATACCAAGTAAGTACTTTAACCATTTGTTTTCCATCTACAGTCATAACTCTTGTCATGTTTGCATCAAATAGAGTTCCATATTCAATACCAATTGTATCGCTTGATACGATTGGATCTTCAGTATAACCAAGAGATTCGTTAGCACGAGCTTTCATAGCCGCGTTAACTTCTTCAACTGTTACTGTTTTTCTAAGTTCAACAACTAAATCAACACATGAACCTGTAACTACAGGAACACGTAAAGCGATTCCATCTAATTTTCCTTTTAGGTTTGGTAATACTTTACCAACTGCTACTGCAGCACCAGTACTTGTAGGCACGATATTTGCAGCTGCTGCTCTACCACGTCTTGCATAGATACCTTTTTTATGAGGAGCATCTAATGTATTTTGGTCGTTAGTGTACGCATGAACTGTCGTCATGAATCCTTTAACAATTCCAAACTCTTCATCTAATACTTGAGCAACTGGAGCTAAACAGTTTGTAGTACATGAAGCACCACTTACTACTGTTTCAGTTCCGTCTAAAATGTTATGGTTAACATTGTAAACAACAGTTTTAACATTTCCTTTTGCAGGAGCACTAACTACTACTTTTTTAGCTCCAGCAATAATATGCTTCCCTGCACCTTCTTCAGAAGTGAAGAAACCAGTACATTCAAGAACTACTTCAACACCTAATTCTTTCCAAGGTAGTAATTCTGGATCTCTTTGTGCGTAAACTTTAGTTTTTTTACCTTCAACTACGATATAATCTCCATCTACACTAATCATGTCATGTTTGTATCTACCTTGTGCTGTATCGTATTTTAATAAGTATGCTAATGTTTCAGCATCTGTTAAATCGTTTAAAGCAACGATTTCATAATCTGGGTTATCATTCATTAATCTGAAAGCTAAACGTCCGATACGTCCAAATCCATTAATTGCAACTTTTATAGCCATTTTATATTTCCTCCTAATATTTTTTTTAGTTCATTCTTATTATAATGTTTTTAATTAGAAAATACAACTATCATGATACAAGTAAAAGCGTTTTCTTTTTAAAATATTATAAAAAAAAGTTAACTTATAATTAAGTTAACTTTTTAATTAGTATGTGTTCTTTTTTGCTCTTTGTCTTGAAGTTCCTTGAAATAGATGTTTAGGGCGTTCATGTAGTCACAATCTTCCCCTTTATCACATGTTGTACACATGATAATTTCTCGTAATCTTCTTGGTATAAATGTTCTTATTTCATCTTCGTTATATCCTACTTGCATTTTTCGATCTTCAACAATGATAGGTCTTCTTAATACACTTGGATTTTCAATAATAAAGTTAGTAAGTTCACTCATCGTCATATCTTCAATGTTCATACTTCTCTCTTGAAAGATTTTTGAACGAGTTGAAATTATGTCTTCAAATCCAGCTTCTGTGTTTTTTAACATTAAGATAATATCATCTCTTGTTAATCTAATATTAAATATATTTTTTTCGCGGTATTCAATACGATGATCATCAAACCATTTTTTAGCTTTTCGACATGAAGAGCAACTTGGAGTTGTATAAATTTGAATCATCAGAATCACCTTCTTTTTTATAATTTTTATAATAAACACTACTTTGCAACCTTATTATAACATAGAAACAATAAGATTCAAGATTTTTTATAGAATGTGGTAGCGTTTTCTTTTTACTTTTATTATATTATGATATAATATATAAAGTTGTTAGGAGTGATATAGATGAATTGGAAATTATCAAACCTTTACCCTACTTTAAATCTTTGGGAAAAGGATTATAAAAAATTAGAAGAGATTATTAATACTAGGGGTGACTTTCAAGGTAAATTAGGCGAATATGATTCTTTTTTGAAATACTATCAAGTGCAAAAAGAATTAGCTGTTTTACTATTAAAAGTTTATCAATATGCTGCATTATTATCTGATTTAGATAAGAAGAATACAGACAATGCTGCTAGAGTTCAAAAGATGAGTTATTTAATGAGTAAGCTTGATCAAGTAACAGCTTTTGAGTCTCCAGAGTTACTAGGCATAGGAAAAGAAACAATTGATGGCTTTATTGAAAGAAACGAAACTTTAAAGGAATATACTTTCTCAATTGAAAAGTTATTTAGAAATCAAGAACATGTATTAGATAAAAAGAGCGAGTCGCTACTTGCAAATTACTCACAACTTTCAGGTCAAGGTAGTGAAGTGTATTCTGCATTATCAATAGCAGACAAAGTGGATAAAGAAGTAATTTTATCTAATGGTAAAAAGGTCGTAATTACTAGTGGTAATTATCGTAGCTATCTAGCTGACCTGGAGTCACCTCTTGATAGAAAAATTGTTTTTGAGGCAATTTTCAGTCAATATAGAGACCATAAGAATGCTTATTCACAAATTTATAATACTATTTTACAAAAAGATATTGCTAAAATGAAAAGTAGAAATTACAGCTCAAGTTTAGAATCTTATTTATTTACTAATGATATTCCTCTTGAGGTTTATCACAATTTAGTCGATGTAGCTAAAAGCAACACTGCTCCAATCAAGCGTTATTATCAATTAAGAAAGGATTACTTAGGATTAGATAAACACCACACTTATGATCGTTTTATTAATCTTGCTGAGAGTAGTTCAAAGTTCACTTATGAAGAAGGTAAAAATCTCTTCTTTGAATCGATAAAACATTTTTCAGATGATTTTCAGAATAAAGCGCATAGTGCTCTTGAAGATGGATATGTTGATGTTTTCGAAAAAGATGGCAAACAAACAGGAGCTTATTCTTTTGGAGCAATTAACGAACATCCTTTTATCTTATTAAATTTTGATGATACATTAAATAGCGTCTTTACTCTAGCTCATGAAGCAGGTCATTCGATGCATTCATTGTTTTCAGCCGAAGTTCAACCTGTAGCTACTCAAGACTATACAATTTTCGTAGCAGAAATAGCTTCGACATTTAACGAACATAATTTACTTGATTACTTCATTAAGAATGCTAAAGCTACAAAAGAAGATAAAATTATGTTGTTACAACAATCGATTGACGATATTTTAGGAACTTTTTACCGTCAAACATTATTTGCTGCTTATGAATTAAAAGCTCATGAGATTGCTGAAAAAGGTGAACCAATTACTTATGAAACACTTTCAGCAATAATGATAGACTTATATAAAGAGTTTTATGATATTGATATTACCGAAGAAAATGGAAAACAATTTGTTTGGGCTTATATCCCTCATTTATTCTATACACCTTTTTATGTTTACCAATACTCAACAAGTTTCGCAGCTTCATTAAAGCTATACGAAATGGTTAAAGAAGATCCAAAGAATATCGAAAAGCATATTAGTTTACTTCAGTCAGGTGGAAACGATTTTCCTGTAAACCAAGTTAAAAAAACCGGTATTGATTTAACAACAAAAGAGCCATTTATGGCTGTTGTGAACCGTCTAAATGATTTAATTAATGAATTAGAGGTTGCATTAAAAGAATAATTATTGTATTATTTAATCAAGAAACGAAAACGATGATTAGAATTAGTAATATTTTTAAGATTATCAAAGCGAGTTTAGGAAAGTGAGAGCTAAACATAATCACTAATATGAATGGACCTATGAGTGGCACTAATTATGCCCGTAAATCTTGCGTTAAAAGATTAAAGTGCTAGATTTATCTAGAACAAAGGTGGTACCACGGATTTTAAAGTTCGTCCTTTCTTAGGACGAGCTTTTTTTATTTTTAAGGAGGAATTATTATGAAAAGAGTTTTATCAGGAATTAAACCCACTGGTTCATTAAATATAGGAACTTATTTGGGAAGTGTCAAAAACTTTGTAAAACTTCAAGATCAAATGCCAGATTATGAATTTTTTATCTTTATTGCTGACTTACACGCAATTACTAT
>DAOVWR010000075.1 GCA_030636545.1 Mycoplasmatota bacterium | reverse complement strand
ACGGAACTAATCGTGTAATAACTCCAAAGGGAGTATTACCTCAAGCAGCAACTAAAATAGATAATAGTATGATTATAAAAGCTAATGAATTACTAATTGATGTTATTACATTAAATATTGATTCAGCATCTTTTACACAAATGAAAAATATTTGTAATAAAGATGTTAACTTAATGGAAGAAATGATTTTGGATATCGTTAAAACTCGTGGATTAATGCAAAACCCTGTCACAGGAAGTGGCGGGATGTTAATTGGGAGAGTATTAGAAGTAGGATCAAAGTTTCCTGATCAATCATTACAAGTAGGAGATAAAATTGCTACCTTAGTTTCTTTATCTTTAACACCGCTTGTGATTAATAAAATTAAATCAATTAATTTAGATAATGATCAAGTTCATATTGATGGAACAGCAATTTTATTTGAATCAGGAATATTTGCTAGAGTACCTAGTGACATGGATGAACATCTTGTCCTAGCAGCACTTGATGTAGCTGGAGCACCTGCTCAAGTTGATAAACTTGTAAAAGAAGGTGACAGCGTAGTAATTATTGGAGCTGCTGGAAAAAGTGGAGTACTTTGTGCTTATCAAGCAATGAAAAAAGCCACCTCTAAAGGAACAGTAATTGGCGTTGTTAATGAAGTAGAACAAATCCAAGTGTTAAAGGATTTAGAACTATGTGATAAAGTTGTCTTAGCTGACGCTACTAACGCTATTGAAGTTTATGAAAAAGTAACTAAAGCAAATAACGGGCCAGTCGACGTAACTATTAATGTCGTTAATGTTCCTAACACAGAAATGAGTTGTATTTTAGTTACTAAAGATACTGGAATTGTCTATTTCTTTAGTATGGCAACATCATTCACAAAAGCTGCGCTTGGCGCAGAAGGTGTTGGAAGTGACGTAACAATGATTATTGGTAATGGATATACGAAAGGACATGCTGAATTAACACTGGATTTAGTAAATAGTGTCCCTAAAATAAAAGAATTATTCGAAAAGAAATATACGTAGGAGGATACTAACATGGCAGTAAAATTATATAAAAAGCATCTAGAAAGACGAAAGCAGTATTTTCCAGATGTAACTGACAAAGAATGGAATGATTGGCATTGGCAAGTTAGAAACAGAATTACTAATGCTAAAGACTTAAATAAATATATCAAGTTAGAAGAAGGTGAACTTGATACTATTTCTAATGTGCTAGGACAATTTAGAATGGCAATAACACCTTATTATCTAACTCTAATAAATCCTGATAATGTAAATGATCCAGTCAGACTTCAAGCAGTACCTGCTATAGATGAACTTCATTTTGGTGCACATGATTTAGAAGACCCACTTTCAGAAGACCATGATTCAGTAGTCCCAGGACTTACACATCGTTATCCAGATAGAGTATTATTCTTAATAACAGATATGTGTAGTATGTATTGTCGTCATTGCACAAGAAGAAGATTTGCTGGACAAAAAGATAGTGGATCTAAAATGGATAATGTTGAATTAGCATTGGAATACATTAGAGAACATAAAGAAGTTAATGATGTTTTACTTTCAGGGGGAGACGCATTACTAGTAAGTGACGCTCGTTTAGAGTATATAATTAGTGAGTTAAGAAAGATTGACCATGTAGGTGTAATTAGAATGGGAACAAGAACTCCAGTAGTAATGCCTCAACGAATTACTCCGGAACTAGTTGCAATGTTTAAAAAGTATCATCCAATCTGGGTTAATACTCATTTTAACCATTCAAAAGAACTAACTCCGGAAGTAAAAGTAGCTTTAGATTTAATGGCTGATGCGGGTATCCCTTTAGGAAACCAATCTGTTCTATTAAGAGGAGTAAATGATTGCGTGAACATTATGAAAAAACTCGTAAAAAGACTAATTCAGTTACGTGTTAGACCCTACTATATTTATCAATGTGATTTATCACAAGGAATCGAACACTTCAGAACTCCAGTTAGTAAAGGGATTGAAATTATTGAAGGATTACGTGGACATATCTCTGGTATCGCAGTTCCTACTTTTGTAGTTGATGCACCAGGTGGTGGAGGAAAAATACCAGTAATGCCTAACTATTTAATTTCCCAAGCACCAGGAAAAACAATCCTCCGTAATTATGAAGGAATGATAACAACGTATTATGGACCAAGTAGTTATGAAGATAAGTGTGAATGTGAAGATTGTGTAGCTGCAGCAAAAGGAATAAGTGATCCTGAAATTAGTAGTCATATTAAATTAGATCAATTCAATACTGCCAGAAAAAGAAAGAACCATTTATAATATTTTAAGAAAATATATTGAACCACATCACACTATTTCTATCATTGGCACAGCAAAAAATGCTGGGAAAACAACTGTCTTAAATCAAATAATAAGCGAATACAAGGATAGTATTATTGCATTAACATCGATTGGTCTTGATGGTGAAAAAATTGATAATATAACGCATAAACCTAAGCCGAGAATTCGAGTATTTCCAAAAACAATCATAGCTACTGCATATGATTGTTTAAAGGAATGTTATTTTGATTTTAAGATTCATGAAAAGACAAACGTTCGCACACCTCTTGGAGAAATAGTGATTATAGAAGCCATTACTGAGGGATTGGCATTAGTAGCTGGACCTTCAACAATCAATGAAATGAAACAACTTATTGAAAAATTAGAAAAGTACAAAGTATCTAAAATATTTATTGATGGAGCACTATTTCGTAAATCGATAGCGAGTTTTAAAATCGCTGACGCCGCGATACTATCTACAGGAGCTAGCTATTCTAAAAATATCAATAAAGTAGTAGAAGATACTTCCTTGTTACTTGAAGAATTAATGCTTGAAAAGGTAGATACTAATATTTACGATATTTTAATAGATGAAGAGAATTCACTAATAATGGATAGCCAATTTAATAAAACGATAATTAAACTTGATACATTACTTAGTAACGAAGAAACTGTGAAAGTACATCTAAACAAAGATTCAAAATATCTGTATTTAGATGGAGCACTGTCTAACAAGTTAATTCAAGTTATAATTGATAAGAGATTTGAGCTAAATAATCTCGTAATTATCGTTAAAGATGCTACTCATATTATTGTTGATACAGAATATTTAGAAAAACTAAAACTAACTAACACAAAACTCTTAGTTATGAATAAAATCAATATGTTACTTTTAACATATAATCCACATTCATCACTTGGTTATGATTTTGATAATGGAGAGTTTGAAGAGTTATTACATAAGAAAATAGAACTTCCAATAATAAATGTATTGAAAGATTTGGAGTGATCATTATGAGTAAGTTAAATTTAAATCAAAAAACAGTAAAAGAAGCGAGACATTATGCATATCAAATTGCTAAAGATACCCAAGATTTTATTGATAAACACACAACCGTCTCAGTTGAACGCACAGTATGCCGTTTACTTGGGGTTGATGGTGTTAATGAGTTTGGTATTCCTTATCCAAATATCTTGGTTGACCATATTCTTGAAAATGGTGATTTTGGTCTTGGAATTAGCAACTATTTAGCTAGTGCAATTAAGAGTCTAAATTTAAGTATTATGGAGATTGCAAAACTAGTTGCTAACAAAGAATTAGATATTACTAAATATCCGATGCTAGAGGCTAAAGAAGTAAAAGAGATACTAGATCCTTTTATTAAAGAATCACTTTTTACTATGAAAGAAAACAAAGCTAAAAGAGAAGACTTTTTTGACAAATATGGAGAAAAAGAAGGACCACTTCTTTACGTAATAGTGGCGACGGGTAATATTTATGAAGATGTTACTCAAGCTAAAGCTGCTGCAAAAGCAGGAGCGGATATCGTCGCAGTAATCAGAACAACAGGCCAAAGTTTACTTGACTATGTACCTTATGGTGCAACTACTGAAGGATTTGGTGGAACATATGCTACTCAAGAAAACTTCAAGATAATGAGAAAAGCACTTGATGATGTAGGAGAAGAACTATCTAGATACATCATGTTAGTTAACTACGCCTCAGGATTATGTATGCCAGAAATCGCAGCGATGGGTGCTCTTGAAAGATTAGATATGATGTTAAATGATTCATTGTATGGAATCTTATTTAGAGATATTAATATGCAAAGAACATTTGTTGATCAATACTTTTCAAGAGTAATCAATGCTTATTCAGGAATAATCATAAATACAGGTGAAGATAACTATTTAACAACTAGTGATGCAGTCACAGAAGCACACACAGTACTTGCTTCACAGTTTATTAATGAACAGTTTGCAATATTTGCTCATATGAAAGAAGAACTTCAAGGGTTAGGTCACGCTTTTGAAATTAGTCCTGATGTTGAAAACGGTTTTTTACTGGAATTATCACAAGCCTTGATGGCTCGGGAAATATTCCCAAAAGCACCTTTAAAATATATGCCACCAACTAAACATATGACAGGAAATATTTTTAGAGGATATGTTCAAAATACTTTATTTAATATCGTAACTACAACAACAAATCAAAAAATACATTTACTGGGTATGTTGACTGAAGCAGTTCATACACCATTCATGAGTGATCGATATTTAGCAATTGAAAATGCTAAATATATTAATAACACAATGAAAGATTTTGGTGATGAGATAGAATTTAAGAACGGTGGAATTATTAAGACAAGAGCTACTAAAGTTCTAGATGACGCCCTTAACTTGCTTAAGGAAATCGCTAATATAGGAATTTTCAATACTATTGAAAGAGGAATATTTGCGGGAATAAAAAGACCACTTGAGGGTGGTAAAGGACTTCATGGAGTAAAACAAAAACATAAACTATATATAAATCCTCTCCTGGATCAAATGGAAAAAGAATTAAAGGAGGTGAAGTAAAATGGGATATGATTTAAGTGAAAAAAACTATTCAAAAGACCTTGATTTAAAACTACTATCTCCTTATGGTGATACTTTAAATGATGGTAAAGTACAACTTAGTTTTACTTTACCAATAAAAAATGATGAAAAAGGAATTGAAGCAGCAAAATTACTAGCTAAGAAAATGGGATTATTAGATCCACTAGTATCTGAAAGTGTTACATTAGATAGTAAATTTACAATGTATATTGTTTATGGAAGTGTAATGCATACAGTTGATTATACAAACATCATTGTTGAAACAGTTGAAACTGATGTTTTAACAAAAAAAGAAATTGAAGACTTTATTGAAGAACATTTTGATCGAAATATTGTTGTAGTAGGAGCATCTACAGGAACTGACGCTCATACAGTTGGAATAGATGCTATTATGAACATGAAGGGTTTCGCTGGGCATTACGGAATTGAGAGATACCGTAATATTGATGCTTACAATATGGGAAGCCAAGTAGAAAATGAAGAATTTATTAAAAAAGCACTTGAAGTAAATGCTGATGTATTATTAGTAAGTCAAACAGTTACTCAAAAAGATGTTCATATTAAAAATTTAGTTAACTTAGTTGAATTATTAGAAGCTGAAAACTTAAGAGATAAATTTATTCTGATAGTTGGTGGGCCTAGAATTACCCATGAATTAGCAAAGGAACTAGGATATGACGCTGGATTTGGTCCTAAAAAATTCGCTGAAGATGTTTCATCTTTCTTTGTTCAAGAATTAGAAAAAAGAATAAAGGGTACTAAGGTCTAACGAACCTTAATACCTTTTTTATTAAAAAAAACCTATAAAATTAATTATAGGTTCTTAGTTTCATTTACCGACATTATTACCGGCATTATCATTGGAGAACGTTCTGTTTTAGCATAGATATAATCGCTCAGTAATTTT
>DAOVWR010000030.1 GCA_030636545.1 Mycoplasmatota bacterium | reverse complement strand
TTTTCGCTTCACCTATTGCCGCTACAATTAGGGTGTTAATTCAGTTCTATAATGAAAAGAAAGAAGTCCGTCGAGCAAAACAAATTAACGCTCCACCGGCTACTTAATGAAAAGAAAAAAGATTTATAACTTATTCCAAATAAACTTAATGGTATTTTATACATTTTGCTTCATGCTAGTTCCGATCTTGTTAGTTCTTTCATATATCTTTGATTTACACATTATTACTAGTGTAAATAATATAATATTAGTCGCAGACATTGTTACTATTATTGTCTTTATAATTGGCTTATTATACATATTATTAACAAGAGATAGATTTGAGAGAAGACTAAAGCCCTCATATCAAAGAGAGTTTCTTGCTTTGATTATCATCGTTGCTTTTGGTGTCTTAGGAATTGCAATATTATTTATCTATTTAGGTGGGTTATTAATTTACGTACCTCATGTAATAATTCCATTGTTTTTAGTGGCTTATTTAATCTTGTTCATAGTAGGTCAAAAATATTTTAACATAAATCTATTAAGAAGATAATGGCTACTTAGGTAGTCATTTTTATCAGGTGATTAAAATGATTTTTAAGAAAACTATTGATCTAATCGGAGAAGAAAAATTTAACCTTCTTCAGCAAACTACCGTCTTAGTTATTGGCCTTGGGGGTGTCGGAGGACACGCCACAGAGTCACTCGCAAGAAGTGGTATCGGTAAACTCATTATTGTTGATCAAGACGTTGTTGATGAAACTAATATTAACCGTCAAATTATTGCTTTATCTTCAACAATCGGTTTACCAAAAACAGTGGTAATGAAAGGAAGACTACTAGATATAAATAAAAATCTAGAAGTTATTACTTACCATACTTTTTATGATTTTGAGACTAAAAAAGAAATCTTTAATCATAAAATCGATTATGTAATTGACGCTATAGACACAATAACTTACAAAATAGATATTATTAAAGAATGCTTAAAAAGAGGTATTCCCTTTATTTCTTCAATGGGCCAAGGAAATAAACTTCACCCAGAGATGTTGGAAATATCAGAAATAACAAAAACAAGCTATGACCCAATTGCTAAAATCATTAGAAATAAACTTAGAAAAGAAGGTATTAAAGGTAAAGTTCCTGTGATTTATTCAAAAGAGGAGCCAAACAGTATAGATAATCAAAAACGTAGTCCGTCTTCAAACTCATTTGTACCAGCTACCGCAGGTTTATTTGCGGCAAGTTATATTGTTAATAAAATAATTGAATAACTAATTTACTTAACTGGAGGAAATTCTATGAAAACAATCGTAATGGCCGGAGGATGTTTTTGGGGAGTAGAAGCATATTTTAAACAGTTAGATGGTGTGCTTGAGACATTCGCTGGATACATAAACGGTGAAGGACAGCCAACATACGAACAAGTATGTAATTTTTCAGGTCATGCTGAAGCTGTGATCTTAACTTATAATGAAGATATTATTTCTCTTAAAAAGTTATTGGATCATTTCTTTAATATCGTTGATCCCACTTCGCTAAATAAACAAGGAAACGATATAGGCATCCAGTACCGTACAGGGATTTATAATTATTCAGATGATCAGTTACCATTTATTAGAAGTTACTTTCAAATTAAACAAAAAGAATATCCTAAGAATATCGCTATTGAATTAGCTACTGGCTTAACATTTTATAAGGCAGAAGAATATCATCAAGATTATTTAGAGAAACATCATTATGGTTACTGCCATATTGATTTGGGTAGTTATACCAATATAAAGTAGGTGAAATCCATGCAAAAAGTTTTAATAATAGGTGCTCAAAATATTGATATCTATGCAAAAACAGAAGACGAATACGTACTTCATGATTCTAACTTAGCTAACATCCACATTGCTTTTGGTGGTGTAGCTAGAAATATCGCTGCAAATATTAGGAGAATGAATAACGCTGTTTCATTTTTAACAATTTTTGGAGATGATGAGTTTTCTAAGAGTGCAATAAACAGTCTAATAGACTTAAGTATTGATATAAGTCATAGTTTATTTTTAGAAAACGCCTCTAATAGTGTTTATTTAGGTGTAATGGATAAAGATAACGATTTATTCCTAGGATTAAACGATATGGATATCTTAACTAAACTAACAAAAGCGTATTTAACTACTCAAAAAGACTATATTAATTCTTTTGATATTTTAGTAATTGATAACAATCTAACTAAAGAGGCAATTGAATATCTACTAATTAATCATCATGATAAAGCAATTGTGATGGATGCTGTAAGTACAAAAAAAGTTATGAAGATAGCCAATCTTCTCAAGTATATTGACCTACTTAAAGTAAATCGTCTTGAACTAGATAAGTTATCAAACGAACAGATCCTCTTAAACCAAATTACTGATCTTCAAAAAAGAGGTGCTACAAAAATTATCATAACTAACCAAGACCAAGAAATAACATTAGTAACTAAGGAAGAAATCCTAACAACCAACCCTATCTCATTAACAAATGTCATTAATGCTTCAGGGGCAGGAGATGCTTTCTTAAGTGGTTTTGTTCATGGCATGATTCATGGACTAAATAATCAAAAAAGCCTATTATATGCTAAGAAATTAGCGTATCTAACACTTTTATCAAATAACTCAACAAATAATTTGCTAACTAAAGAAAAGGTGGATGAAGTAAATGAATGAATATATTGAGTATAGTAAAGAAGTACTTGAAGCAATGAAAAACAATCAACCGATTGTTGCTCTTGAATCAACTATTATCTCACATGGAATGCCATATCCTGAAAATGTAAAGACAGCATTAGAATGTGAAAGAATTATTAGAGAACAAGGCAGTGTACCAGCAACAATTGCGATTCTAAATGGAAAACTAAAAATCGGTCTTAGTACTGAGGAAATTGATTTTCTTGGTAAAAAGGGACTTGATGTTGTTAAAACTTCACGAAGAGATATTGCTTATAATGTAGCTAATGAAATTGATGGCGCAACAACTGTTTCTGCGACAAGTTATATTGCTTCACTTGCTAATATTTTAGTATTTGCCACAGGTGGAATCGGTGGAGTTCACCGTGGGGCTGAAACGACTTTTGATATTTCTGCTGACCTTGAAGAGTTAGCTGAGACTAATGTATTAGTGGTTTGTGCTGGAGCAAAAGCTATTTTAGATTTAGGATTAACAATGGAATATTTAGAAACAAAAGGTGTTCCTGTTGTTGGCTATAAAACTAGTACATTACCGGCATTTTATACAAGAGAATCTGACTATAAAGTGAATTTTAAAATTGATACTCCAAAAGAAATTGCAAATTTCTTTCACACACAGCAAAAATTAAATCTCCGCGGAGGGATGCTTGTTGCTAATCCAATTAGCGAAGAGTATTCGATGGATAAAGATTTAATTGAAAAAGCAATTGTTGAAGCAATCGCTGAAATGAATAAACTAGGAATTGGCGGAAAAGAAACTACGCCTTATTTACTTGCTAAGATTGCTGAAATTACAAAAGGTGATTCATTAAAATCAAATATTCAGTTAGTTTATAGCAACTGTAAATTAGCTAGTCAAATAAGTGTTAATCTAAACAAATTAAAATAGTGGGTGGTAATAATGGGTTATCTTGTACTAGAATCTAAAAGATTAATATATCGTCAGTTTACTGATAATGATTATTTAGAATTACACGAAATAATGTCAAATAAGAATGTGAGAAAGTATTTACCAGGGAATGGTTCTTTTTCGGAAAAACAATCCCTTGCTTGTCTAAATAGCTTTAAAGATTCTTTTAAAATTGAAAAACCTAACTTAATCTACGCTGTTATCTTAAAAGATACTAATAAACTAATTGGCTATGCAGGTGTTGCTTATGTCAAAGAATTTAATTTTAATGAGATACTTTATGGCTTTAATGAAGATTATTGGGGTAAAGGTTATGCTAGCGAGTCTGCATTTACTATGAGAGAGTTAGCTAGTCATCTTAAACTAGAAAAAATTATTGCTTTCACAGATATCAATAATCAGCCTAGTGAAAAAGTTATCCTCAAACTAGGATATAAATACATTAAGACAATCGATTTGTGGGGACTTACATTAAAATATTATGAACTTATCCTTAAGGGGGAACAAAAATGAAAAGAGAAAATTACATATCATGGGATGAATATTTCATGGGAGTAGCAAGATTATCAGCAATGCGTAGTAAAGACCCACACACCCAAGTAGGTGCTTGTATTGTTAATCAAAAGAAGAGAATTATCGGTATTGGCTATAATGGGTTTCCGTATGGGGTTGAAGATGATACTTTTCCATGGACTAAAGATGGAGATTGGCTAGATTCAAAATATCCATATGTAGTTCACGCTGAACCAAACGCTATTTTAAATTCTACAGTTAGCTTAGATGGTGCAACTCTTTATGTAACATTATTTCCTTGTAATGATTGTGCTAAATTAGTTATTCAAAGCGGAATTAAAGAATTAGTTTACCTACAAGATAAATATCATGATCAAGATTCTTTTACTGCTTCAAGAAGAATGTTTGATAGTGCAAAAATAGTATATCGAAAAATGCCAATGATCGATATTGAAATAAAAAAATGAAAATAACATTTATAAAATATAAGAAATTTTTAATTGCTTTTATGATTATCTTTATACCCTTAATGGTTGTAGGTCTATTTCCTGTTGATTACTCGTTAGTATCTCCAGGTTTTAATGATAATATAATCAATTCAATTAGAATTGATGAAGGACTAGACACAGGATCGACATTTCACACTACTAGTGTAGTTTCGATTGATGAAATAACAATTTTACAGTATATCTTAGGGTCATGGGATAAAAATGTAGCAATAAAAGATTTACCAACATATTATGATGATATTGAGCCTGATGATCTACTCATTATGGGGCAGATAATGAAAGATGATTCAATCGCAACAAGTATTGTGGTTGGAATGGAAAATGCTGAGGAAAGTATCAGTTATACAAGTTTTCTAACTGTTTTCTTAGTTTACAATACCTTAACACCTGATTCCTTAGAATTTGGCGATCACATTGTTAAAATTAATGGAATTGCTGATATGGATCGCGCACTTAGCGGTATTGCCTGTGGTGATTTTGCGGAGTTTGAAGTAATAAGAGATGGTGAAACTATAGTTGTAAACGTTGAAAATATTGAAATAGAAGAAGGAAAATGTTCCCTTGGTGTTTATTTGGATTATTACACAGTTCTCCACTCTTTTATCTACCGATTTACAGTTGTTGAAAACAGTACTGGTGGACCAAGTGGTGGTCTAATGCAATCATTATATATTTATTATAGTCTTGAGGAAACCAATCTTGATTCAGGCCTTAAAATTGCTGGAACAGGAACAATTGATGTACTTGGTAATGTTGGGTATATTGGTGGCATCGAACAAAAAATAGCTACCGCGATAATGAACGGTATGGATATCTTTTTTGTACCTCATCTTAGTGATGAGGATGACGATAATTATATTATGGCATTAGAATTTTATAATACTTTTGATACAGATATGGAACTTGTGGGAGTAAGTTCTTTCTTAGAAGCACTAGAATATTTAACAAAATATCACAGTGGTGATAGTAATGATTAATAAAGAATATAGAACAATAAACGATTTAAGAGTTTTTTATCTCCCAACAAGAATTCTTAAGAGTTTTCTGACAGGATTTATTTTCTTTATCTTGCCAACTACACTATTAGTAACACTTACTGTTAATATCGTTTCCTTATATTTTTATAACGTCTTTTATTTTCTGTTAGGATTGTATATTATCCTAACAGCAATTGCATTTTTTACTAATAGAATAGTTATTGATACATTAAAGAATTATAATGATCATTCAGATGCTTTTGATTATAAAAATATTCTTGTAATTTTAACTGTTACTTCAAGTATAGTTATCTTTATCCTATTTATAATCGCATCTATTATAATCTTTTAAATAAGGAGTTTTACTATGAAAAAGAAATATTATATTATCTTAGCTACCGTAGCATTATTAGTGCTTTTAGACCAACTAACAAAACAATATATTGTAAAAACAATGGAACTTGGCGAGTATTATACAGTTATCGAGAATTTCTTCTTAATTAGTTCTCATCGTAATACTGGTGGAGCTTGGGGAATACTGACAGGCCAAATGACAGTATTTTATTTAATTACTTTTATTGCTTTTATATTGTTTTATTATCTTATTAAAGAAGCTAATTTCAGTACTAAAAAGGTTTATTCAATTGCAGTAACATTACTAATTGCGGGTGCAGTTGGTAACTTTATTGATCGCGTATTATTTCAAGAAGTTGTTGATTTTCTCGACTTCTATATTTTTGGATATAATTTCCCGATTTTTAATGTTGCGGATATGTGTTTAGTTATTGGAATGGCTTTGTTTGCCTATGACATATTATTGGAGGACATCATTCATGCTAAAATTAAAGATTGAAGAAGCCCAAAACTTAGAGAGAATTGATAAACTACTTAGTGAGTTACTAGAATTTTCAAGAAGTAAAGTTCAAGCTATGATAAAAGATGGCAGCATCTTAGTAAATGAAATAACTGTCAAAGCTAATTATAAAGTGAAGATAAACGATGAGATAACAGTAGAAGAGATGGTTGAAAGAGAAATTGAACTACAACCTGAAGATATTGACATTGATATTGTTTATCAAGATGATGATCTTTTGATTGTAAATAAAGATTATGATTTAGTCGTTCATCCTGGAGCTGGGAATCCTAGCGGTACTTTAGTAAATGCCCTTCTTTATCACGTCAAAGATTTCAAAGCTATCAAAGGTGAGATTCGACCAGGGATAGTTCACCGTATTGATAAAGAAACCAGTGGATTATTAGTTGTTGCTAAAACTGACAAAGCTTTAGCTGATTTATCTGATCAAATGAAAAATAAAACAGTCACAAGAAAATACATTGCCTTAGTAGAAGGAGTTATTCCTCATAATCTAGGTAAAATTAATGCACCAATTGGGAGAGATCCTAAAAACAGACAAAGAATGAGTGTAACTGAAAAAGGAAAAACATCAGTTACTAACTTTAAAGTGATTAAAAGATATGCTAAACACACACTTATCGAATGTGTTTTAGAAACAGGAAGAACCCATCAAATACGTGTTCATTTAGCCTATATTGATCATCCAGTAGTAGGAGATCCAAAATATGGAAGACGTAAAACCGAAACTACATATGGTCAATTTCTCCATGCGAAAACATTAGGATTTATCCATCCTGCAACTAAGGAATATATTGAATTTGATTCTGATTTACCTGAGTTTTTTAAGGAATTCTTAGATACTCTAGAATAGGGGATAACTATGGCAGATATATACATGCATTCAAAACTTGCAGAAAAAGTAATAAATAAAATAGATTACAATTTCAATAGAAAAATTGTCTTTTTAGCTGCGCAAGGGCCAGATCCTCTCTACTATAACTTTTTTAGTAAAAATCATCCAGAATACCGTAAATATGCGAATTTAATGCACCGAAAAGATACTGACAAGTTCTTTATTAATATGGTGAATTATGTCAAAGATAATTTGGAAAAAGATACTTATTCCTTTTTAGTTGGGTTTATTTGTCATTACTGTTTAGATTTGAAGATTCATCCGTATGTGTATCATAATGTTGGAGTATTCAAAAAGGATGACCCAACTACATTCAGCAATCGTGGGCTTCATTTGAAATTCGAACGTTCTATTGATGCCTTATTAATTGAAAAAGACTTAGGTATCAAACATCGTCGCATTAAACTAATAAAGAAGCACTATCCACTTAATACCGCCACTTTTCCAACAATGAAGATAATGGATTATGCTATTAAGGAAACATATGGTAAAGAACATGGTGGAGTAATGTATTTAATAAGTAGCCAGAAAATGTATTGGAATCTTAAACATTTTATTTATGATCGCTTTGGAATTAAGAAGCTAATTTTTAAATTCATTGATCTATTCAAGAAAAATCATGATATGATGTATGCAGATATTCCTTTTTACAATCATCTTGAAAATTATGATTTTCATAACATGGAAAAAAAGACTTGGTATCACCCAGTTACAAATGAAGAATATAACTATTCAGTAATAGACCTCTTTGACCAAGCTAACGAGATGGCTAGTAATATAATCAAAGAAGTATCACTATATTTATTCGAAGATAAGACTATTGACCTTAACAAGTTATTCACTAACCTTTCTTATAATACTGGACTTGATTGTGACCAGGTAGAACCTTATAAATATTTTAATATATATCGAAAATAAGCAACTAAAAAAAGTTGCTTTTTTTTATAATTTTTTTAATAAGCTCAAAAGATAATAACCAGTTATCTTTTGAGCATTTTTTATAAATTCGTCATCTTGAAAACACAGAGAATAAATACTATACTATATTTACAAAAGAAGATTGGAGGTGTAATAATTGGAACAATATCAGATTCATAAAAATATTATTTGTATTGATTTAAAGAGCTTCTACGCCTCTGTAGAATGCGTTTTAAGGGGATTAAATCCATTTACTACACCTTTAGTAGTTGCTGATAAGAGTCGGTCAAACGGGAGTATTGTTTTAGCTGTTACTCCTTACCTTAAAAGACGTGGGGTAAAAAGTAGATGTCGCGTCTTTGAATTACCTAACGATCCTTCGATTATTTTCGCAAAACCACGAATGAAGAAATATTTAGAATTTTCTACAAGAATCATTGAAATCTACTTAAGCTATGTATCTTATGAGGATATGCATATCTATTCAGTAGATGAAGTCTTTCTTGATTTGACCAGTTACCTATCTTTTTACAAAAAAACTGATGTTGAGATGGCCAAAATTATTTTAAAAGACATTTTAGAAACCACGAAAATTCCTGCAACTTGTGGGATTGGATCTAATATGTTGCTTAGTAAAATAGCCCTTGATATTGAGAGTAAAAAGTCACCAACCTTCATTGCAAAATGGACATACGAGGATGTCCCAACAAAACTATGGCCAATTTTTCCGCTTTCTAAAATGTGGGGAATAGGCCAAAATATGGAACGCAATTTAAATCGTCTAGGAATTTTAAGGATTGGCGATTTAGCTCATTATCCACTTTCTAAATTACGAAAGTATTACGGAATTATGGGAGAAGAACTATATCATCACGCTCATGGTATTGATATGTCTATTATTAATGAAAAATCAGTTTATAAACCGGTCTCAAAAAGTTACGGAATGGGTCAAACACTATTCCATGATTATTATGGTGATACTGTTACCCAAATTATCTTAGAGATGACTGATGAGGTAACTAAAAGATTGCGCGCCGGAAATAAAAAAGCATATACAATTAACTTAGGAATCTCCTATTCAAAAGAAATCGGCGGTGGATTTAATCGCCTAATGACTTTAATATTTCCTACATGTAACGAATCAGAAATTTATAATGCCTGTATTTCCCTATTTGATGAGTTTTATGATAGTTCACCAATTCGTAAAGTTACAATCCGCGTTTCTAATTTAGTAGAAGAGTACTTTATTCAACTAAATCTCTTTAAAGACATGAATAAAGTTATTAAAGACCATAAACTTCATTCATCAATCGATAACATAAAGTTTAAATACGGAAAAAGTGCCGCATTAAGAGCTAGTAGTTTACTAAAAGATTCAACGGTCATGGCCCGAAACAAGATGGTAGGTGGCCATAATGGATAACTATGTATATCATGATCGTAAAATGATGAAGTGGATGCCTTTCAATGCTTTACTTGAACAAAGTGATTACTTAAAAGAGTTATTTTATGGTAAAACTAGAAAAGAAATGCCAATTTTAAGTCCAGATCAAGAATCTGACTTAAATTACCAATTAGAAATAGCTGATTTGTTTAATAGCTTGATAATTGTTTCTTACTTTAAAAACGGCAGTATTTTGAAAGTAGAAGGTAGTATTACAAGAACAGATCTTTTTAATAAACTTGTCTTTATCGGTGATAAGGAGATATCAGCAAGAAGGATAACTAATATTGAATTAATTTAAAACAATTTGTTAAAATTAACAAATTGTTTTTATGTGACATAAACAAATAAGATGACTATTTTAATAGATTTTTATTATGTTATAATAGCAACAAAGAAGGTGAGAAAAATGTCGAAAGAAGATAACAGACGGTACTTAATACTAAAAGATCCTAATATCTATAAAGGCTTAATTATATTAGCATTACCATTAATGTTTAATAATTTTATTAAAACAATTCATGACTTAGTAGATATGTACTTTGTTTCTAAAATCGCTAACCATAGCGCTGAAGCAGTTAGTTCTATTTCGATAACATTCCCTGTTATGTTTACCTTCTTATCTCTTGGAATGGGACTAGCAATGGCTGGAACTGCGTTAATTTCACAACTAGTTGGGTCAGCCCAAATAGATGATGCCAAGAAATATGCAACTAACCTTTTTATTCTTTCGGTAATTATCGGATTATCATTAAATATAATATCTTACTTTGGAGCACCATATATTATGGGTCTAATGGGAGCAGAAGGATACTTGCTTGAAAAGAGTGTTGCATATTTACAAATTAGATCATTTGAGTTAACATTCCTGTTTATCTTTTTTGCCTTTACATCAATTAGACAGTCAGATGGCGATACAGTTACTCCAGTAGTCTTTGGAGTTATTACAATGGTAATAAACATCATCTTATCACCAATCTTAATATCTTATCTAAACTTAGGAGTAGAGGGAGCAGCATATGCTACCTTAATTGCAAATGTAGCTATTATGCCGTTTATTCTTTATCAGTTATTTTATTCTAATAAAAACGGCTTAAGAATATCGTTAAAAAAAATCAAAGTAAATAAATATATTTCTAAAGCAATTTTAAAAACTGCTTTACCAGCATCGAGTGGCCAGGCATTAACAGCAATTGGGTTTATGATTATGACTAAAATTATTATTTCTTATGGAACAAACACTGTTGCCGCCTTTAGTGTTGGTAATAGATTAAGTAGTCTTGTATTGTATCCAGTTATGGCTATAGGTGGAGTTATAGTTGCGTATATTGGTCAAAATATTGGTAATTTAAACATTGATAGAGCAAAAAAAACATTTAAAAAAGCAATGATTCTTTCAGTTGGAATAATGGTTGTCTTAAGCACAGGAGCTCTTTTTGTTAGAGAACCTTTAGCAAGAGTATTTTTAGCAGCAGATCCTGTTGCATTAAATCTAACTATTAAATATATGTTTTATCTAATAGTAGGATTGCCACTAATGGCAATCTTTCAAACATTCATTGGAACATTTATCGGAACGGGAAATACTAAATATTCATTTATTCTAAGTGTTACTAGATTATGGATATTAAGAATTCCATTAATCTTATTATTTAAATACTTTACTGATTTAGGAAGTAGTGGTATCTGGACTGCAATGTTAGTCAGTAACCTAATTATCGCCTTTGTAGGGCTTTACTTGTACAGAAAATTGGATTGGAATCCAAAAATTAAAATATAAAAAACAAACACATATTTTCTTTCTTATGGTATAATAATATTCAAGGAGAGTGATGTATATGCATGTTATTTCAAAGATTGGAATTGTGAGTTATTTGTTTGCATTTTCGATCCTTATTATCTTAATTATTTTCAAAGAGTCCATACCTGATATTGTTACCTATTTGTTGGTGGGTGGTTTAATTGCAATGATGTTAGGTGCAATAGTAAAATCCTTTATTTATCACAAATCAGTTAAAAATAATAAAAACGACACTATCGAATGAACTGCACCCAAAAACTTGGACATAGGAAACTATGAAAAAGAAAAGGTGCAGTTTTTGTATGCTTAAGAGATATGAATGACTATGTATTATTTGTAACCTTATTTATAAAAG
>DAOVWR010000119.1 GCA_030636545.1 Mycoplasmatota bacterium | reverse complement strand
TTCGGTATCTGATAGTATTTTAAATATTTGAGAAATCAACACTTCATTTTCAGAAGTACTAGCAGTAGATCCAAAGATATATTCTTGATTACTAATATCAATTAACATTTCTCTTTTGCGTAGATTAAATTCGTTTATTGCGAGATTCTTAGCAATCGTTACTAGCCATGATTTAAAGTGTGCTTTACGTTTGTATGTATGGATCTTATTTAATGCTTTCAAATAAGTATCTTGCATAATATCTTCAGACAATTGACAATCTTTTAGAATAATAAATATTGAATAGTATACGATATTTTTGGTTTGGTAATAAATATCATCAAACACTTCAATATTCCCGTTTTGAAGTTGTTTCACAAGTTCATTTATGTCTTTCTTCACCACCTTAAATCACCTCGCTTTCAAAGACATTTTAACATGGTAAATTATGATAGTAAAGATAATAATTATGGCTAGATAGGCATAAATGCCTACCTAGCCGTGTATATGAAACAGGGCTTAATTGCCAGGTGATTGATTATTAGTGTTTTCGTTTCTATCTTCCATTCTTTGTTTCCATTCTTCAACTCTTTCTTCCCAAGTTGCTCTTGTTTCAGTTGATTTTTGTCCTCTTATTTCATTAACTTTTTCTTCTATTTCTTCATCAGTTAAATTTGGATTAGCTGATACGTGATCAGTAAAACGCTGTCTAAATTGCTCAACTAAATCTTCACGTTGTTCTTGTCTTAATGCTAGTTGTTCTTCAGTCATTTCCGAAATTACTTCTTGATGATGTTCTCTTACGATTGCCATTAAATCTCTAATTGGCATTTCAAGTAATTCTTCAAGTACTAATTCAGGATCAATAAGTTGAGCTAACAATGATAATCTCAATTTACCAGGACTAACTCCTAATTCTTGTGCTTGTGCTACTAAATCTTCTTGTGTGAAGTCTTCAGTTATTACTTCTGCATTAATAAAATTCATTGCCATATAACGCATTACACTGTTTCTAATTCTTGTTTGTAATTCTTCAGTTAATTCTTCATCAAGTTCTGTTTCATCATCACCAATTACTGTAATTAATACTGCGTTATCTTCACCTTCAGGATCAATATACCCAGCTTCAGTAGCTAATTGAACAAACAACGCAACAGCATCTTCAATATTCATTCCGACAAAATCTGTACCAGCACAAATAATTTCCGCATCTTCATTTAATAAATTATATGAAATTACAATATCATCTTCATCAACAATAAATTCGATTGATGGATTAATATCGACTGCTACATACGTACCTGCAGCTTCAACTTTCACTGGTGCAGCTTCTGTACAAGCGCTAATTCCTAATAATAATGTTACTCCTAATACAATAGTTCCTAATTTTTTTAACATAATAATTCCTCCTTTTTTATTTTCCTTCATAATGTAAACAACTGAACTCTTGTTTTTATTGGAATTATTTATATTTTTTTAAAAGCACTAGGCAAGAAAGACTATGACTGTTGTGCTAAAATATAAATAAGGAGTGATAATATGAAAGTTGTAGCTATTGGTGGAGTTGCTTTATCAATGAGTGCTGTAAGTAAACTAAGACGTTTAGATAAGGATGTAGAGATTGTTGTTTATGAAATGGGAGTAGTCTTAAGTTACGGTGCTTGTGGTATGCCATACTATATAAGTGATGAAATAAAGGATCCTCAAAGATTAGTTGCTAAAACAAAAGAACAATTTGCTAGCATGGATATTATTGTTCATACGCTACATAAAGTAATTAATGTATTTGATGAAAGAAATGAGATTGAAGTCTTGAATCTTGAAACAAATAAAACAATTATTGATTCATATGATTATTTAATAATTGGAAGTGGAGCAAGTTCAATTATCCCTCCATGGGAAAATGTTGGACTTGAGAATATATTTAAACTAAGTGTCTATGAAGATAGTATTGCTATTAAGGACAAAATTGATAGTGGCGAAATTAAGAAAGTCGTTATTGTTGGTGGAGGGTTTATTGGAATCGAAATGGTTGAAGCATTTCTAACTAGAGGATTAGAAGTTACTTTAATAGAACTGGATAATCAAATCCTTAGTGTATTTGACTCTGAAATGACCACTCCTTTAGAAGAACATTTAAGAAGTAAAGGAGTCAAAATTCATTTAAATGAAAAAGTTGTAAAGTTTGAAGGAAGTACTACAGTAAGTAAAGTAATTACTGATAAAGGATCATATGATACTGATTTAGTATTAATTAGTATTGGAATAAGACCTAATACTTCATTTTTAAAAGAAAGTAACGTTATTACCAAAAAAGGTGCAGTAGTAGTTAATAATAAAATGCAGACAAATATAAGTAATATTTATGCTGGTGGAGATTGTAGTATGATCTATAACCTAGCTGTTAAAGAAAACCGTTATTTACCAATGGGAAATAACGCCAATAAACAAGGAAGAGTTATTGCTGAAAACTTAGCAGGTGGTAATTTTGAGTTTAATGGTGTCTTAGGCACTATTGTCATAAAAGTAGTTGATATGGAAGCAGCAAAAACTGGAGTTATTGAAAAAGAAGCACTTTCTTTAGGATTAGAACATCAAACAGTAACAATTACAGGTAATAACCATGCAGGATACTATCCTAACCCTCAAGCCATTACAGTTAAAGTAATTTATGATCCAACAACGAAAATCATCTTAGGTGCTGAATTAGTAGGATATAAAGATACAGCACTAAGAATTAATGTCTTCGCAGTTGCAATCCAAAATAAAATGACAACTCGT
>DAOVWR010000059.1 GCA_030636545.1 Mycoplasmatota bacterium | reverse complement strand
TATCTTCTAATATTGATACATCACCTTTAATGATGATACCTTTACCACCAAGGTTTTCAATATGCGTTAATAAATCAATTGCTTTTTCTTCTTCGAATAAATAGTTAATAACTATGTTTGCTTTTCGAGCTGCGAAATGCAAACATATTTCTCTTCCTATTCCTGTGTTTCCACCAGTTACAATAACTGTTTGATCTTTAAAAGAACTCATAATTATTCCTCCTTCAAGAAATCTAGTAATTTGTTTAATGATGCCATATCTTCAACATTATAAATGTTTATTTTTCGATTGATTTTTTTCACAAATCCACATAATGTTCTTTTGGGTCCTATTTCAATAAAAGTATCAACACCTTCTTCTATTAATTTTTCAACCATTTGATAAAAATAAACACTACTAGTAATTTGATTTACCATACTACTTTTAATATTTTCTAAATAGAAATCACCAGTTACATTTACTAACAATTTCTTGCTTGGCTCTTGCAACTCAACACCAGTAAGATAATCTTCTAGTTTTGCACTTGCATCTTCCATCAATTTAGTATGAAAAGGTCCACTAGTATTTAATAAAATCGCTCTTTTTGCACCTTGCTCTAAGGCCATTTTATTAACCTCTAACACAGCATTTTCTTCACCCGAAATCACTAATTGACCATAGGTGTTAAAATTGGCAATTTTAACAAATCCATTTACACTATTTATGATATTTTCTAATACAGTAGCATCAAGTGCTAAGATGGCACTCATTTTACCTTCGACATGCTTTGCTGCCTCATACATAAAGAGTCCTCTTTTTTCAAGAATCTTTAATCCTGTCTTAAAATCATAAACTTCATTATGAAGTAACGCTCCATATTCTCCAAGTGATAATCCAATACTATATTCAGCATTAACATTATGACTTTTCAATACTTCAAGTATTGCATAATATAAAGTAAACATTGCTACTTGTGTATATAATGTATCATTGAGTTTTTCTTCGTTATTAAACATAATATTTTTAATACTATATCCTAAGATACTATCTGCTTCATCAAAGACTTTTTTAGCTACTTCATAGTTTTCATATAACTCTTTACCCATACCAACGTATTGAGAACCTTGTCCTGAAAACATAAATACAGTAGACACTATAATTCTCCTCTGTAAACACGACTATTTTTGAATATATCATCTAAAATATCTTTGACACTTCTAATTTTTTTAACAAGTCCAGCACTTTGTCCAGCCATTATACTACCATTATCCATATCACCTTCAAAAACTGCTTTTCTTAATGATCCTAAAGTCAATTCCTCTAGTTCTTCAAGTCCAATGTCACCATATTTAGTCATTTCTAAATATTTTCTAGACATTTTGTTTTTAATAACCCTAACAGGAGCTCCAGTATTTCTACCAGTTACTACTGTATCAGTATCTTTAGCTTTAATAACTTTCATTTTATAGTTTTCATGAATTGGGCATTCATCACTAGCAAGTAAGACTGTCCCTAGTTGAACACCTTGCGCTCCTAGTACAAAGGCAGCGTCAAGTCCACGAGAATCAGCAATTCCACCAGCTGCGATAACCGGAACATTTACAGCATCACATACTTGAGGTATTAATGTGAACGTTGTGATTTGTCCAATATGTCCACCAGCTTCAGTACCTTCAACGACTAAAGCGTCAGCTCCACCGCGTGCTAATCTTTTCGCAAAAGCAACACTAGGAACAACAGGGATCACAATGATTCCTGCTTTTTTCCATTTTTCCATATAAATACCAGGATTTCCTGCCCCAGTTGTAATAACTTTGACACCTTCTTCAATTACCATATCACTGATAGCCTCAGCATGAGGACTCATCAACATAATGTTAACTCCAAAAGGCTTAGAAGTTAATGCTTGTGTCTTTCTTATTTCATCACGAACACGATCAACATCCCATCCGCCTGCCCCAACTAATCCAAGTCCACCAGCGTTACTTACAGCTGACGCTAGTACGTGAGTAGCAATATTTGCCATCCCACCTTGAATAATTGGATACTCTATACCAAGTAACTCTCTAATATCTTTCATCCTATTCCTCCTAAAGTTCGATTAATGCTCCACCCCAAGTAAAACCTCCACCAAAAGCTACGGTTATGAACTTATCACCTTTTTTTAAGAATTTTGATTTTATTGCTTGATCAATAGCTAGTGGAACACTAGCTGCTGATGTATTCCCATAATGATTTATATTTAAAAACATTTTATCCATACTAAATTTAAGATCCTTAGCTGCTTTACTAATAATTCTAGCGTTAGCTTGATGAGCTACGATAGAATCTAAATCTGATAATTCCATATTGTTTCTTTCAAGTAAATCAGTAACTGTCTTAGGCATAATACGTGTAGCAAACTTGAATACTTCACTACCATTCATATGGATATGATCTTGAACGCTTGCTGCGTTAACTGCTGGATCTTTAATATCAACAGCTTTACAGATTAAATTGTCTTCTGTGTCCCCGCGAGAACCACAAATTACATCTTTAATTTTATTTTCTTTACTTTTAGTAACAATCATAGCACCAGCTGCATCACCAAATAATACACATGTATTACGGTCACGCCAATCAGTTAATCTTGTTAGTGTTTCTGCACCAATAATAAGGGCAGTATTATAAGCACCACTCTTAATCATTTTATCAGCAATATTTAATACGTATAAGAATCCACTACAAGCAGCATTAACGTCAAATGCCATAACCTCATTTAATCCAAGTCTCGCTTGTAATAATTGACTTACTCCAGGGAAAAAGTTATCTGGAGTAACTGTAGCTACTAGCACAATATCAATTTCTGATTTATCTATACCTGCATCTTCCATCGCAAGCAATGCTGCTTTTTCAGCTAAATCAATAGTTTCTTCATTAGTTACAATATGTCTTTCCTTAATTCCTGTTCTTGAAAAGATCCATTCATCACTAGTATCAACGAATTCTTTTAGATCATCATTTGTCATCATTTTCTCTGGAACATAACTACCTGTCCCAATTATTTTTGTATAAATCATTGTTTCACTCTCCTAAAGATTGTCGTAATTAAATCGTTGGAAGAACCCAAATTCACGGAATCTATCCATTCTAGTATCCCTTAACTCTTCCCCAGTTAATCTCCTTAGTTTATATAACTCTTCTAAAATAGCTAACTTAGTATTTTGAAAAGTCTTTAATTTGTTAAAATGAGCACCACCAAGTGGTTCTTTTATTATTCGATCAATAATTCCATACTCTTCTAAATCGTAACTCGTTAACTTCATAACCTCAGCTGCTTTACTAGCAAGAGTAGAATCTTTCCAAAGGATAGTTGCGTATCCTTCAGGACTAAGAATTGAATAAATCGCATTTTCAAGCATAATAACCTTATTAGTTACAGCTAGTGCGAGTGCTCCTCCACTTCCTCCTTCACCGATAATTACAGCGATAGTAGGTACAGTTAAGTTACTCATTTCAAGAAGGTTTCTTGCAATAGCTTCACCTTGTCCTCGTTCCTCAGCTTCAAGCCCAGGATAAGCACCAGGAGTATCTATTAAAGTAAGAATTGGTCTTCTAAATTTCTCAGCTTGTTTCATCAATCTAAGCGCCTTACGATATCCCTCAGGATGAGGCATAGCGAAATTACGTTCTAAGTTTTCATCTAAACTTTTTCCTTTTTGTTGGGCAATAATTGTTACTACATTACCATTAATTGTTCCAATACCACCAATAATAGATTTATCATCACGGAACAATCTATCCCCACGAAGTTCAATAAAATCATTACATAAATATTCAATGAACTCTTTTGCTGTAGGACGTTGTTGATGTCTTGCAAGTAATACTCTATCCCAAGCAGTTAAGTTAATCATTGCTTCTTGTTTATAGTTTTCTATTTCTAGTCTTAGCTTATCAGTTATCTCTTTATTACCTAGTTCATCAATTTTACTTTCTAACTCTAAAACTTTTCGTTCTTTAGCTAAAATATTCATTATTGATTCCTCCTATGCAAAGCGAGTAAATGTGATAAAGTATCTGTTAATTCTTTACGATTGACAACTTTATCAATAAAGCCTTTTTCTTCCATAAATTCAGCGCGTTGGAAGCCCTTAGGTAATTTTTGATTAATTGTTTGTTCAATTACACGTGGTCCAGCAAACCCAATTAAGGCATTAGGTTCCGCTAAAATAATATCACCAAGTGTTGCGAAACTTGCCGTTACTCCACCAGTAGTTGGATTAGTTAAAACAGAAATATATAACAATCCCATGTTAGAATGTTTCAAGACTGCTTGGCTAGTTTTAGCCATTTGCATCAAACTAAATATTCCTTCTTGCATTCTCGCTCCACCACTTGCGGTAAATATTACGATTGGAAGTTTTTTGTACATTGCGTATTCAAAACTTTTAGTTACTTTTTCACCAACAACACTACCCATACTTCCCATTAAGAAGTAGCTATCCATTATTCCGATAACGGTAGGAACACCATTTATTTCAGCGTATCCATAAATATACCCTTCATCTAATGAAGTTTTTTCTTTATATTCAGCAATTTTCTCCTCATATCCATCTTGAAATAATGGATTTAAAGTAATATATCCATGTCCTTTTTCAACAAAGGTTCCTGGATCAACAGTTATTTTCAAACGATCAACTGCACGAATTCTAAAATGTTCTCCACAATTCTTACAAATAAATTCATTATCTACTGTATTTTTCATATTAACAGTCTCTTTACAAGTAGGACATTGTTCATAAAGACCTTTAGGAACATCTATTTTACCAGTAATTTCAGTATTATGTGAACGGACTATCTTAAATTTACTTTTTAAAGTACGTCTACTTTCAAACGTTTTAACTAGTTTATTCATATTGATCATATCCTAACAAATCATCTATTGTCTTTACAATAAACCCGGTATCAAATGATCCTTTAATATAATCAGAGTTATTTAAAATCATATAACAAAAATCCTGATTTGTTTTAACTCCATCGATTACCAATTCTTCAAGTGTCGCTCTCATTTTAATAATAGCTTCGTCTCTAGTATTTGCGTGAACAATAATTTTTCCAAGCATTGAATCATAAAATGGTGGTATTTGATATCCTGTATAAACAAAGCTATCAAATCTCACTCCTGGTCCACTTGGAACATGAAGAAGTCCAATTGTTCCAGGACTCGGTCTAAAGTCAAATTTCGGGTCTTCTGCGTTAATACGGCATTCAATACTATGCCCTTTAAGAATTACATCTTCTTGTTTAATACTTAACTCTTTACCAGCAGCTATTCTTATTTGTTCTTGAACGATATCTATTCCTGTGATCATTTCCGTAACAGGATGTTCTACTTGAATTCTAGTATTCATTTCAATAAAGTAAAATTCATTATCAGTTACTAAAAACTCAATTGTACCAGCGTTCTCATAATTAACACTTTTACTAGCTAAAATAGCAATTTCACCCATTTTATCTCTTAGTTCTCTATTAATTAAACTGGGCGCTTCCTCAATAACTTTTTGGTTTCTTCTTTGGATTGAACAATCTCTTTCACCTAAATGAATAACATTTCCATATTTATCTGCGAGAATTTGGAATTCAATATGTTTAGGATTAATAATATATTTTTCTAAATACATTGTTCCATCACCAAAAGCATTAACAGCCTCACTCTTCGCAGTTTCGTAAGCCTTGTTAAATTCGTCTATGTTATTTGCGACACGCATCCCGCGACCTCCGCCACCAGCGCTTGCCTTTATTAAAACAGGGAATCCAATCTTTACAGCTAGATCTCTGGCTTCATCGATATTAGCAAGTGCTCCCTCACTACCAGGAACAACCGGAACACCGGAAGCAATCATAATTTCTCTAGCTTTAGATTTGTTTCCCATTTTTTCAATTACATTTCCACTTGGACCAATAAATCTGATTCCAACATCCTGACATAAATCTGAAAAGTTACTATTTTCACTTAGAAACCCAAATCCTGGATGAATAGCTTCAGCACCTTTACTAATCGCAGCAGTAATAATATTTTCCATATTTAAATAAGATTCTCCACTTTTTGGTCCACCTACACAGACAGCTTCATCTGCTATTTGCACATGCAGACTATCCTTATCAGCACTAGAATATATCGCTACAGTTTCAATGCCCATATGTTTACAGGCGCGAATTATTCTAACTGCAATTTCACCTCTGTTAGCAATTAATATTTTTTGGAACATTACTCTTTAATTTCCAATACAACTTGATCAAACTCAACCATCGCTGTATCTTGCGCATTAATCTTAACAATAGTTCCACTCACAGGAGAAGTAATTTCATTCATTACCTTCATTGCTTCAACGATAAAAAGCACATCTCCTTTTAAAATTTTTTGGTTTACTCTAACAAAAGGTTCGCTATCAGGGGATGGTGATTGGTAGAACGTACCTACTAGTGGGGCCTTAACTAAATAGTTATCTTCTTCAATAACCACTTCTTTGCCCTCTTCTTTCATTTGAACTGACTCAATGAAAGAAGACGAGGGCAAGTTAGAAGGGATTGAGAAATTATTATCTTCTTTTTCTAACTTAATTGAAAAATCATTATCTTTTATTTCCAACTTATGAATTTTTGATTCCTCAAATTCTTTCATAAGATTTCTTATTTGTCTTAGATCCATATTAATTCCTCCATTAATTTAATGTCTAAATAATTTAGACAAAAAAACTATGTAGAGATTTTCATCCGAAAACCTCTACATTACACCTTCAATAAATTCAACAATTTGTGCTACTGTTTTAAAAGCTTGTGCAACTTCATCACTTACTTTAATTTCAAATTCATCTTCGATTGCCATTACTAATTCAACAGCGTCTAACGAATCAGCACCTAAATCATCATTAATGTGTGCCTCAAGAGTTACTTGACTAGCTTCTACTCCTAATTCATCTACTATAATTTGTTGTAATTTTTCAAATACCATAATTATATCCTCCTTTATAATAAATTTATTCTATTTTAACCTTATATACTACACTTGTCAAATTATTTTTTTAAAAAAATAAGTAAAGATTTTCATATGAAAATCTTTACTTCTCACCTTCAATAAACGATACAATTTGTTGTACTGTTTCAAAAGCTTGTGCTGCTTCATCACTTACTTTAATTTCAAATTCATCTT
>DAOVWR010000095.1 GCA_030636545.1 Mycoplasmatota bacterium | reverse complement strand
GAAATCAGGGTATTGTCTAGGTCAGTTAAGAGTAATCTAAACCCATTATTGTAGAGTTCTTTGAAGTCGATATCAAAGAAGCTATTATGGAATTCATTTGGGATAAATTTTTTAGTTTTCAGAAGTAAATGTATCATGATATCCTCCTATGTAAATATACTTTTATTATACAAAAGTATTGAGTGAATGTCTATTGTATTAAGGTCTTGGTTTAATTAAACAATGACGAGAAAATCCAATTAAATCCGTTCGGTGAGCAAGTGTTAATGCCTTGTAAACTAAATTATAGTTTTTTGGGTTTCGATATTGGATTAACGCTCTTTGCATTGCTTTATCTTCTTTTTTAATTGGAACATAAACTTTTTCCATTGTACGTGGATCTAGTCCTGTATAAAACATACAAGTTGACATTGTTCCTGGAGTTGGATAAAAGTCTTGAACTTGTTCTGGATAATATTTTAAATCTCTAATGTAGCAAGCAAGTTCAATAGCTTCTTTTAGCGTAGAACCCGGATGTGAACTTATTAAGTACGGTACCAGATATTGATCTTTACCATATTTTTTATTTAATTCATAGTATCTTTTTACAAACGAATCATAGAGTTCTCTTTTAGGTTTATTCATCTTTTGTAAAACTACATCACTAATATGTTCAGGAGCTACTTTTAGTTGTCCTGAAACATGATATTCAACGAGTTCATTGAAAAACTCTTTATTTTTATCATACATAACATAATCATATCTTATTCCACTTCTTACAAAGACTTTTTTAATTTTAGGTAATTCTCTGACTTCTCTTAAAATACTTAAGTAATTACTATGTGATACTTTAAGCAATGGACATGGTTTATCTTCTAAGCATTGTTTATTTACACAGACACCATGTTTTGCTTGCTTGTCACATGCTTCATCATAGAAGTTTGCGGTAGGACCACCTATATCATGGATATAGCCTTTAAAATCTTTGTCGTTAGTTATTTTAATTGCTTCTTTTACAATTGAGTCTTTTGATCTCGATTGAATTATTCTTCCTTGGTGATACGTAAGTGCACAGAAACTACATCCACCATAGCAACCTCTGTTACTAATGATTGAGAATTTTACTTCATCAATAGCTGGAATATGTCCAAGTTTTTGATAGATTGGATGGTAATTTCTTTCAAATGGAAGGCTATAAATATTATCCATTTCTTCTCTAGTTATTGGTCTATTTGGTGGGTTTTGGATAATGAAATGATTTTTATACTTTTCTAATAAGGGCTTTGCGCTAATGTAATCTGTATTATCGTGTTTAATCATGAAACTTTTAGCATATGTTTTCTTGTCAGCTAGTATATTGTCGTAAGTTGGGAGTTTTATAGCATTACTTGGAATATAATCTTTATTTCTTGTTTTATAAACAGTTCCTTTAATAAAGATAATATCTTTGATATCTAGTCCGCTTTTTAAATACTCAGCAACTTCAACAATACTTAATTCACTCATTCCATAAACTAATAAATCGGCTTTTGAATCAATTAAGATACTTTTTCTTACATTATTTTTCCAATAATCGTAATGTGCCAATCTTCTTAGTGATGCTTCTATTCCGCCAATAATAATGTTACTATTTGGAAATAGTTCTCTTACTTTTTGAGAATATCTAATAGTAGCATAATCTGGTCTTAGACCCATCTTACCACCAGGTGAATACATATCTTTAGTTCTTCTTCTTTTTGAAACAGAATAATGGTTTACCATTGAATCAATATTCCCAGAAGACACTAAAAACCCTAGTTTAGGTGTCCCTAATTCTTTAAAATCAGCGTTATTATTAATATTAGGTTGTGCAATGATACCAACAGTGAAACCATATGATTCTAACATACGGGAAATAATTGCTATACCAAAGGAAGGATGATCCACATAAGCATCACCACTAATAAATATAAAATCTAGTGATTCGATATTTCTTTCTATTAAGTCTTCTTTTGAAATTGGTAAAAACATATTATCACCTATAATTGAATTTATTATTTAAATCCTTTTTTAATTGTTTATGGTTGTTTGATAATTTACTTAATAACATATAATAATCTTTAGAATGATCTTGATAAACTAAGTGTGCTATTTCATGTAGAAATACATATTCTAAATGCTTTTCATCATATTTTAATAAATGCAGATTTACATTTATTGCTTTTTTTATTGGATTGCAACTTCCAAATCTTGTTTGCATGTATCTTGTTTTGAAAGTAACTTTATTAATATCTACTAGTCCATTGTTAAGATACTTTTCTTTCAAATTAGCTAGTTTATTAAACAACATTTCTTTTTCCATAATTTTGTATAAAATTGTTAGTTGGTAAATAGAGATGTTCGGATCTTTTACAATATGATTAAGGTAGGCTATCTCAATGTATTTTACTAAATCGCTAGTTTCTTTTGAATACTTTTCACCAGCTAGATAGTAGGTATCTTTATCAATAATATTAGCCTGAATTGTTTCATATTTTTTGATGAATGAATCCTTATTCTTCTTAATAAAAGCAAATATATCCTTATGTGTTTGATATCTTGATGCATTGATTTGAATATAGCCTTCTTTTTTAAAGTAAAAGTAGGTGTTCTTATTGTTTTTAAAGGTTATTTGATACTTAAGAGGCAGACCATCTAGTACCATTTCTTTGATCATAATATTTTTATTAATTCTTTTAATACTAGTGAAGCGTTATAGGAAGCTTCCCCTAAAAATTGATAGAAGTCTTCGTCTTGGTTTTTATTATCAATAATATCAGAAATACTTCGATAAACAATAAATGGTATTTTGTATAAAGTAGCAGTATGAGCAATTGCAGCTGCTTCCATTTCGACTGCGTAAATATCTGAATATAGTTTATTTACTTCGGCAACAGTATCAAGAGAATATATAAACTGGTCACCTGAAGCTACTTTCCCTATCTTGAAGTCAATATGAAGATTCTTAAGAATCATTTTTGTCTTATTTAATAAGTTTTCATCAGCATAAAATAAGGCATCAGATCCCGGCATTTGCCCGCGAACATACTTGCCAATACTTACAACATCAACATCATGATATAGAACTTCTCTAGATACAACTACGTCCTTATGTTTAACACCATTTAAACCACCAGCAACACCGATATTAATAATATATTTAACATCGAAGTTCTCAATTAATAAAGATGTCGTAATAGCTGCATTAACTTTTCCAATACCCGCTAAAACGATAACTACATCTTTGTTATATATCTTTCCAGTATAAAAAGTTCTGACTTTTAGTTTAATCTCTTTTATATCCGTAACATCTTTTAATATTACTTCTAGTTCCTCGTTCAATGCTCCGATTATACCAATCATATTAAGCCTCCTTAATTATTAAAATAAGAATGTTTCCACATTCTTATTTTACGTTAACTATATGTACTTTCACTTCATTTAAAGTTTCTGTTTTAATTGTTATAGTTTGGCCTTTCTTATGTCCAATAACGCCTTTACCAATTGCAGATTCATTTGAAATCTTACCATTTAATGGATCAGCTTCTAAAGAACCAACTATTGTATATTCTTTCGCTTCAAGACCGTTTATTTCTAGTACAACTGTTTTTCCAATGTTAACTTTTTTTGAAGTATCTAATTTTATTAGTTCGTAATTTTTTAGAACTGCTTCAATTTCTTTAATTCTTGCTTCAATTCGTGCTTGTTCATCTCTTGCAGAATCATAATCAGCGTTTTCAGATAAATCACCTTGTGCTCTAGCGTCTCTTAGTGCATTCAGGTTATTTGGTCTGTCAACATCCTTTAATCTTTCTAGTTCATCTTGATGGTTTTTTAAACCTTGTTTCGTTAATATATTTGTTTCTTCCATAGTAATACCTCCATATTTCAATTTATTATACTATATCTTCTTCTGAAATGATAGATTTTATTTTTGTGATAATTAAATCTACTGCGACATCATGATTTAAATCATTTGTAATAATAATATCAGCATATCTTTTTGTTGGTTTAACAAATGCGAAATGCATTGGTTTAACCGTTAATAAGTACTGTTTAATCACACTTT
>DAOVWR010000005.1 GCA_030636545.1 Mycoplasmatota bacterium | reverse complement strand
GTAAGCACCTGCTCCAGAAAATTCCGGAGTGGTTGTATCAATATATGGATTAATATATTCCTCATAACTAGTACTCGCTGCTCCTTCTTCTAATTGAAATGCTTCAATCCCGTAATAATCATAGTATAGTGACAATTGTGATGCGTATAATTCAAAATAAAGTTCTGTTTCATCTGAACTAGTAGTAAAATGACAGATAATAAAATCAGGGTCTACGATACAATCCGTAATGTCATCAATATCACCTAATAGATAATTCTCTTGACCTGATAACTCAAGATGAATACCTGTTCCAAGTAAATCAAAGCCTGGCAATGTCAGTGTATAGACAGTGTCAGCCTTAACAAACATATCGTCTATAGTTATCATGCTATTTCCTTGGACAAGCATGTTGGCCTGATCAAGGTAATTCTTTCCACCTGGTAGATATGCTGAAAACGGCGTAGCATTTACTTCCTTCAATGTTAAAATAACTAAAAACGCCAAAATGATATATATTTTCTTTTTCATATTCTCACCTCAAACCAATAATACTTATCGAAGTTTTGTTTTTCTTTTAAGAAGTAAAAATAATCAAAAAAAAAGACCATCAGTTTATAGTGATGGTCTGTTTTCTAAGCTAAGCGTATCAAGTTTCCCAGTTTTAATCATACTAATAAATGTGTCAACAAGAACTGGATCAAACTGTTTACTTGCGTTTTTCTTAAGTTCATAGATTGCTTGTTCAAGCGTTAATCTTCTTCTATAAGGTCTGTCTGTTGTCATCGCATCAAATGAATCTGCGATACAAATTACTCTTCCTAAAATCGGAATATTTGTTCCTTTAATACCACGAGGGTATCCTCCACCATCATATCTTTCATGATGACTCATAATAATTGGGACAGTCTCAAGTAAGTTAGGAATGTCTTTAATAATATCAACAGATTGAACAACATGTGATTTCATAATTTCCATTTCATCATTATCTAAGGATCCAGTTTTTGATAATACACTTTTTGGGATTCCCACTTTACCAATATCGTGGAGTAACCCAGCACTTTTAACAATATCAATATCTTTTTCTCCAAAGTTTGCTTCTTTAGCTAAGGCAGCTGATATTAATGCAACGTTATTAGAATGTCCATATGTATAATGATCTTTCGCATAAATTTTTGCTGCTAGCGTATAAATACTTTGAGCATGTTCTTCTTTTATCTTCTCTTTGATTTCGTCAGTTTCAATTTTATATCGGTAACCATTTCTTCTTACTTCAATAAAAACATAATAAATTAACAAGAATAAAGAAAAAATAGCGAGACCCAATGAAATGATTCTAAAAGAAAAAGTAAAAGTAAGATTGCTGTTAATGGCCAAGAGAAGTATACTGCTAATAGTTATCAATCCAACCACAACAATACTAAAAAAGTATATGATTATACTCTTTTTACAAAATGAGCAAAGATCAAATGACAACAATAAAACATATCCAACAATTCCTAATCCTAAGTAAATCATTTTTCATTCCTCGTTTCTAACTAATTACTAATTTTAATTATCTCTCTGTATATATATATTAAATAATAATAGAATATATGAAAAGGTCATATATGAGCCATAGTCCATATATGAGCTAAAATGCATTAAAAATATCAAAAAGTATTTTGGTTATTAATTGTTATTATATGGCTAAAAATAGGTTACTTAAGCGAACATTAAAAATATTGTGAATAGTGTTGTCGAGAAAACGCTATCATGTTATAATGTAGTCGTAATTTTAAAAGATGATATTTTTAACACAAGGAGGATTTTATGAAATACAGAATACTAGCTATAAATCCTGGTTCTACTTCTACTAAAATTGCTGTATATGAAGACAAAAATTTAGTTTTTAAAAAAAGTATCAAGCATGACACATCACTCATAAGTTCTTTTGATCAGATTATTGATCAATATTCCTTTAGAGAAGAGTCAATTCTTGATGCTTTAAAAGTGGAAAAAATTAAGTTAAGTTCTTTTGACGCAATTGTTGGACGAGGTGGAATGTTGAAACCTATTAAAGGTGGAACATATTTAGTAAATGAAATTATGATTGATTATGTTAAAGAAGCACCTAGAGGCGAACACGCTTCTAATTTAGGATGCGTTTTAGCTAAAAACTTAGCAGACTCAATTAACAAACCTTCTTATATTGTTGATCCTGTTTCTGTAGATGAAATGGAAGACATTGCAAGATATACAGGAATGCCAGAAATAAAAAGACAAAGTCTATTTCATGCATTAAATCAAAAAGCTGTTGCTCTTAAAGCAGCCAATAAATTAGGTAAAGATTACCATGAACTTAATCTAATAGTAGCTCATTTAGGTGGAGGAATCAGTGTTGGTGTTCACAAAGCAGGACGTGTAGTTGATGTTAACAATGCCTTAGATGGTGATGGTCCAATGTCACCTGAACGTAGTGGAACTGTTCCAATGGGACCTTTATACAAAATGGCATTTAGTGGAAAATATACTTTGAAAGAAATTAAAAGAAAAAATTATGGTAATGGTGGTATTGTTGCTTATTTAGGAACAAACGATGGCTTTGAATTTGAAAAAATGATAGAAGATGGAAATAAAGAAGCTGCCTTTATTATTGAAGTAATGTGTTACCAAATAGCAAAAGAAATTGGTGCTGGATCTACTGTGCTAAAAGGTAAAGTAGATGCAATTGTTCTAACTGGTGGACTTGCTTTTAATAAAAATATTATTGAATTTATTAAAGAAAGAGTTTCTTTCATTGGAAAAATCCTTGTTTTTCCAGGTGAAGATGAAATGGAATCTTTAGCATATGGTGCTTTAAGAGTATTAAATGGCGAAGAGAAACATAAAGAATATATCTAGGAGGGCATAATGATAAAATCTATTGAGGAGTTAATATTAAAAGCTAAACAAATCGAGACTAAAACAATGATAGTCGCTTGCGCAGCAGATGAACATGTTTTAGAAGCTGTTGAACTTGCTCGTAAAAACAATATTATTAACGGGGTTTTAGTTGGAGATAAATTAGAAATTCAAAAGATTTTAAAATCTCTAAACTATAATGAAGAAAATTATCAAATTATTGATGAAAAAGATAAAGTATTGGCTTGTATGGAAGCAGTTAAACTTGTTAATAAGGACAAAAGTTCTTTCCTTATGAAAGGCTTAGTTGACACAAGTACTATCTTGAAAGCTGCTCTAAATAAAGAATACGGTCTTAGAACATCTAACCGTATTTCTCATGTAAGTGTCTTAGAAGTTCCTACTTATCATAAATTAATTTTTATGAGTGATGGAGCTATGAATATTGCCCCTAATCTTGATGAAAAAAGACAAATTATCGAAAATAGTATTTTAATTGCTCATTCACTCGGTATTGCAACACCAAATGTTGGAATCATTGGTGCAGTGGAAAAAGTTAATCCGCAAATGGAAGCAACATTACATGCAGAACAATTAATTAGAATGAATAACGAAGGAATCATTAATGACTGTATTGTTGGTGGACCTTTTGCTATTGATAATGCGATAAATAAAGAAGCAGCACTTCACAAAGGAATTACTGATCCAATTGCTGGTGAGGTTGATATCCTAATTATGCCAAGAATTGAATCTGGAAACATTTTCTATAAAACAATGATGTTCCTAGCAAACGCAAAGGGTGCTAGTGTTATTGCTGGTGCGAAAAAGCCGATTGTTTTAACAAGTAGAGCAGATTCGGCTGAAAGCAAATATAATTCTATTGCCTTAGCAGCATTAGTAGTAGATTTACAATAAATTCTTTGTAGGAGGTGAAATATTATGTCAACTAAAAGTAATCTTAAAAGTTCTGAAATAGGTTCTTCTACTCCTAAACTATTTAGTAGAAACCGTTTAATAATTGAAACCGCATTTTATAGAAATAACGTGATAAAAATAGAATCTTTAGCTCACGCTTACGAATTAGCTAAAAATGCTAGTGGTACTATCGTTACTGATTTAGATGTTTATAATACTGAAAAATTAGGACTACCATCAGATGCAAAGGTATTAATTTTTAATGATGGAAAAATAACAGGAAGACAAGCACTCGTGAGAAGATTAATTAACTATTCTAACACTGACCACTATGCTGATATTCTTAGAGAATCAGTTTTTAATTCTCGAAATAAAGTTATGTATCACGCAGTAGCATATGTAGGATTACATGAAGATTTTATGGTTAAAGCGCATCTACTTATTCCCAAAGGTTATGAAAATACAATGTACTCATGGATGCTTAATTTTCAAAGTGAAACACCCGAAGTGGATGCAATGTATAGGGATTCTACAGAGATAAATGAAGGAGACATTTTCTTGTATTCTGATCCTGATGAATTCATTGAAGATTTCGAACAAGGAATCTCAATCTTTGATCAATCAAATAACTGTGGAGCATTACTTGGATTAAGATATTTTGGTGAACATAAAAAAGCCACATTAACAATGGCTTGGACTGTTGCTTCAAGAAATAATTATACAGCTTGTCATGGTGGACAAAAACGATTTAATCTCCCTGGTAACAAAACATATATTGCCGGAGTATTTGGCCTAAGTGGTAGCGGAAAAAGTACAATTACTCATTCGAAACATGGTGGGAAATTTGATGTAACGGTGTTACACGATGATGCTTTTATTATCTCAAATACTGATGGTTCTAGTATTTCTATGGAGCCTGCATATTTTGATAAAGTTCAAGATTACCCAACCAACAGTGATGATAATAAATTCCTATTAACAATGCAAAATGTTGGAGCAACTTATGATGAAAAAAATCTATTGGTTCCAGTGACTGAAGATATTAGAAACGGAAATGGAAGATGTCTAAAATCTAGATATTGGACACCTCATAGAGCTTACAAATTTGATAATAAAGTTGATGCAATTTTTTGGATTATGAAAGACGATACACTGCCACCTATCCTAAAAGTTAATTCTAGTATTTTAGGGAGTACACTAGGTGCCACTCTAGCAACAAAACGTTCAAGTGCTGAATATGGGGCTTCTAATGACCAGTTGATTATTGAACCTTATGCTAATCCTTTTAGACTGTATCCATTAAGAAATGATTATAACAACTTCAAAGATCTATTTGAAAAAAACAATGTTGATTGTTACGTATTAAACACAGGTTACTTTTTAGATAAAGATATCACACCTAAAGTTACCTTAAATTTAATTGAACAAATAGTTTCTAAAGAGATTATTTTTAAAAAGTTCTATAATCTAGATGTTCTTGATTTTGTCGATATTACTGGTTATACTCCAGACTTTAATGATGAAGAATATAGAAATCTTGTTATTAAAAGACTAAAAGCAAGAATAGGATTTATAGATGATTTATCTAATCATGATGTTTTGCCAGTTGAAGCTCGTGAAAGTATACAAAATATAATCGATAAAATTTCATAAATATACAAGCAATAAAAAGGCTATGATAATCAAAATTATCATAGCCTTTTGTTATCTCTTTATTACTAATTTGTATAATTCATCCTCAATTTTATAAATATCAATTAGGGCATCACTTTTCCCTTTTTCATTAACGTACTTAACTAATTTATCACGATTTGTGAATAATTTAGTTTCAACTATTTTTGGATAATGCTTTCTATCATGTCTCCTAGAAGATTCTTCGTGAAATCTAGGATGTCTTTCTTGGTTTTCTGAATAACCATGACTTGCTCTACTTCTTTTCGGACGATCATGTTCAAAAACCACTTTGTCATCAATAATTATTTTTTTCACATTTCTTACCTCTCTCTCTCTACTTATACAATTATAATTTAACTAGCATATTTTGTCAAAATTGTTAATTTTTCACTCTAAATGGCATATCAATAAGAAATACCTTAAGTAAATATATGATTATCATTGTTACCCCTACTAAAAATAACATCATTCCGATTGAATAAACATCAGCAATATAGCCTAGTATAGGAGCAAATATAGCTAATAATAAAGATGTGAACTGTGATTCAATGGATAATGCAGAAGCTCTTTTACTATCAATTGTTAAGTCTCCAATTTTTTCGATAATTAAAGGTTTACGAATGTTCAAGAATAAATATATTGATAAGAAGACAAATACTAATACAAACAAGTTGTTAATGTAAGCACTTAAAATAAAGAATGAAATTCCCGATAGGAGCCACATAATACTAATTACTTTGTCACTAGAAAAACGTTTACTAATTTTATGGGCATTTAAGCTTGCAAACGAGCTAAGTAGATAGATAGCTGCGTAAATAACACCAATATAGATAATCGTATTATCATCAGCGCTTAAATTTGTGAAAATTACAACACTTAAGGTAATAGAAACAATTAATGGTTGAATGTAGTCCTTAACACTTTTAAATCCAGCTCCATACGAAGATGAACTGATTAATAATTTAAGTAGATTTTTATTTTGAAACACATATTTAACTGAATTAATATTTTCCTGGATAAAATCTTTGAACTTAAATGAAACATCTTGTTTCTCATTTAAATATTTTGGATAAGAGATAATCAATATCATATCCAAAATATAAGGAATAATCGCAATTAAGAAAAGCCAAGCAATGTTAGAAAAGTAAAAATACAGTCCAATCCCTACTAAACTTGAGACAGTTGATCCAATTAAAGAATATGATCTTGTTTTACCATAGATTTTACTTTTAGAATCTTTCATTTCATTTTTGTCAAGATAAGTCATTATCATTGCCTTATGAGTCCCAGATCGGAAAGCTTCCCCTAGTCCAAACAACACCATCGCAAAGATAAACATATAGTAATCAGTTCCCAAAAAGAAAACAATAAATGATAATATATAGAATACAAAACAAATTACTAATTCTGTCTTTTTACCATACCTATCTGCAATAACTCCTGAAGGTACTTCAAATATATAAATAATTATTTCTCTAATAGAATATAACAATCCGATTTGTAAGAACGTTAATCCTGATTGTTTTAAGAAGACAATAAAAAATGGCTCAAAGAACTTTAAATTCTTTAAGAAACCATATAACCCGAACTTATATATCTGTTTTTTATGAAGTACTGTATCCATTATTTTGCACCTTCTTTATCAAGTTAATTATACTTTTTTCAGATTTCATAGTCAATAGAGTATCCCCTAAAAAAACACTATAAATTATAGTGTTTTTAATAATTACTTAAAATTATTCCTGCCAATAATAGCTTCTTTATAATCAAATCAAGTATAACAGGATATCTTTCTTCAACTTCAATCTTAGCTAATTTTATCAAATTTTAGTACAACAAATGTATTAGCACTAAAACACTTAATTATATATTCGGGTGTAACAATAAATACCTTTGGTTTATTCTTATTAATAAGAACAACCTGATATATCGCTAAGATTAGCCCAACAACGCCTACTACTGCAAAACCATATATATTAGGAATAAAAAATGCAGCTTGTAAAGCGTACCCAATCAGTACAACAAAAAATAGAAGAGTTGGTAATAATAGAAATTTATTCTTCTTTTTTTCTGACTCGTAAATCTTATATTCACTCAAATCGTAATTGTATTTCTTTTTCATATACATTTTTAATTTTTCAATCATAGTTTTCACTTCTCTCATTACTATTTTATCACAATAAAGAATGATATTTTAGCAAAACATTAAAAAATATTTAAATATCATATTGTGACAAAATATTTGCAGGTGTTTTTAATAATAAAATATTAACTGGTAATAATCCAAAGAAGATATTAATGATGTACAAGGAGATAATACCTAGCCCAAAACTTACTAATGAATAATAGAGAACTTGAACATATTCTATTACTTGATTTTGTGATTGAATTAGAAGAAATACCATTATTAGATAGCCAATTAATGAACTGATTGTCGAAATGATTGTTATCTCAATAACAAATAATTTTCTAATATCATTTTTGGTCGCACCAAGCGCACGATAAACACTAACTTCATACATTCTTGAGGATAAACTTGATCTCATAATAAAGAAGATACTAATACCTGAAGATATGATTCCGACTAAAGCAAATACAAAAAGACCAAGTGAAGTTTTAAATTTATATTCTTTATAATTTTCTAAATCTTGTTCATAATTACTAGTAGCGTTCCTTCCTGTAAGTAATAAGTTGTAAATTGCAGATTCAACATCATCTGTATATACTAAAAATTTAGTTCCACTTATGTCATAATTTTTTTGATGGAAATAGGCTCTCTTCATACCTTGTAGGTCACTCACTATTAAACCTTTAGTAGCTATATATATTCCATCTTCTATATAGCGATATGTTCCTACAACCTCGTATTGTCCTGATTCAATACCTATATAGCTAGGTATTTCATTATTTCTAATTAAGACACTCTTTTCATGTAATAAAACTTGATATACTTCTTCTGGTAAATTACCAGTTACAATTTCAAACCCATCTCCAAAAATTTTATAATCAATAATTGATGTTAGTGCTATTGAATACATTAAACTCTCGGTCAACCAAATAGTTGGTGAGTTATCATTACTAATACCAACTATATCAAAATTAAGGCTTGAAGAAGGATCATAATCTCCTTCCAATCCTTTTGCTTGAATTTTAATAGTTGAATTAATTAGATCCTCATAATTCTCAATTCCTCGATCACTATAAAATCTAATAATACCGTCAGCTATCATCTTATCGATAACAACTTCATATTTATCTTCAGGGTATATTCCATAAATTATTTGTGTTTCTTCAAGCAAAGATATATCACTTGGATGAGCATCAATTTTAATTGGATTTCTAACTTCATAATAAGGTTCTGTTTCGATCGTAAATTCAATCTTATCATTTACCAAATTTACTTTCTCAATGTATGGAAGTTGTTCAACAGCCATAATACTATCATAATCAGTATCATCAACATGAACATTAATGTAATTACGGTTAGTAATTATAAATTCCTCATCACTAATATTAAATATCTGTCCAATTAGCCCGATTGATATCGCAATTAATGCCCCAATCATTCCTAAAACTAAATAAAGCATTTTTCCTCCATAAGATAAATTATCAATTTTTCTCATAGCATACCTAACAGAATCTTTAACAGTAATAACGCTTTTTGATTTTTCACTTGTTTCTTCACTAATTACTCGTTCAAAATCAAATCCCGTATCTTCTAAACTTGTTTTAGGTAGGAAGTGTTCATCTAATAGTTTTATTTCACTATGTTGATCTAAATATTTAATACGTCGATATTTATTAGAATCAACTTTAAAATAAAGTGTTTCATTTCTTTGAATAATTTCAATTCCAATGTTATCTAATTTATCTGCGATATCATCACTATAAGAAATAAAATCAATATTTCCAAAAGATCCCTCTTGCTTATCAAAATCTTTCAAATAGATAATATGATCATGTTTAATTCTTAAATCACCATTAACCTTATTATTATAATCACTTACTAAAGCACCATCATGCAAACGAATAATACGATCAGCGTAAAATTCTGCTATCTCTTCCTCGTGAGTTACTAAAATAACTAATTTATCTGTAGATATTGTTTTAATAATATTCATTATTTCAATAGTCGTTTTACTATCTAAGTTTCCAGTTGGCTCATCTGCAATAACAAGTTGAGGGTTCTTAACTAATGCCCTAGCTATCGCAACACGTTGTTGTTGTCCTCCTGATAAAGCATTTGATTTTCTATTTTGATAGTTAAATATCCCTAATTTACTTGTTATATAATCAATTCTTTTTGCTATTTCTTCTGAATCACTAATCCCTCTCATCTTCAAAACCATTTCAATATTATCAAAAACAGTTAGTTCATGGAGAAGGTTATAGTTTTGGAAAATATAGCCAATTTCTTGATTTCTAATTTTATCCCAAGCTCTTGAATGATATCTGTTAAAAACAGTTGAATTAAAATGGATGATTCCGCTTGTTGGTTTATCAAGTCCACCAATAATATTCAATAATGTTGTTTTTCCACTACCTGACTCACCCAAAATTACTACTAGTCCCTTGTTTGGCAGTGTTATATTGATGTCTTTTAATGCATGTACTTCATTACCTCTACCTTTATTAAAATACTTATTTAATTTTTCAAATTTAATCATAATTTACACCATATCCCTTAGTGATGTAATTACACTCTTATTGAAGATCTGTTTATTAAATCTTCTTCCCATCAACAACATTAAAGCAAATATCGTTGTTAAGAGGGTTACATAGTTCATAAAATCAAAATATCTTAAATACCTCGGTAAAGGAGTTTTATAATTTTCGTTTAATACTAACAATACCATTAATAAAATAAAAGAAAGTACTGTAATAATCATAATTTCAGTAATAGAAATTATATTTATCACTCTTTTTGAAGCCCCTACACTACGATAAATTAAATAATCTTTTTTCTTACTAATCATAACATTCCTCATTACAAAATAACCGACAAAATAGACTACTATCATCATCATTGTTAAACTTAAAAATAATTTAACATTATTAAATATAATTAATAAACCACCCTCAATATCAGTAACACCATTAGGATAAAATACATTATATCCCAATTCCTCTAATACTTCTTTTACTTGGGTAGCTTCATACATATCATAAACAATTACACTAGGTTGATAAACACCTTCTTCAAGTAATATATTATAAGTCATTTAATTCATATATATGGCCTGTCCGTATGCTCCTTCAACGTAAGGAACACTTGTGAAAATAATATCAATATTTTCAGATGAATCTTCAAATCTTGAAATAGACATTATCGAAAAATCATGAGCAGCGATAAATTCTGATATATCACAAACCTCAACTCCAAAATCTCGACACATATCAAAAAACATCGCATCGTATCCTTGTAATGTATAATCCGCTAAGTCATTATCAATTCTAACATCTTGATAAACAATATAACTTTCTAAACTATCTACATAGATATACATCTGGTTATATGGAAAAAGTGCATCATACTTAAAATTCTCAATTGCGTCAATAGTAAAATATAGATTTTCTGTCTCATCAAACAATGAATTACTTCTTTCAATAATTCCAACTACCTTAAAAGTATAATCTGTGGTTGTTTCTCCAGGTTGTTCTTTAACGTGAATTGAATTAGTTAATGAGATATTATCCCCAAGCAAATAGTATCCATTTTCAGCGATTACAACCTCATAATCATTTTCTGGTAATCTACCAGTCTTTAAATCAAATAGATTGAGTGAGACTGAACTAAGCACCTTATAATTAACAAACTCATCATAACTGAATTCATCATTATAATATTGGCTAGTAAGTACAGTATCAAGCACTGCGTCATAATCTATTACACCTCTGATATATTCAATCTCTTCTAACTCTGCCAACTCAAGCTCAGTAAATTCAGATTGATCATATTTAGATATTATCAATCTGCTAGGATTTGAATTACTAAAATACTTAGTTTCAAAAATAGTTGATGTGTTCTTTTGTTTTAAATTACTACCATACCCAAAAACAAAGACACCAATAATAAATAAAGTTACTAGTGTTGTGAATAGCGTTTTTTTTGGAACTGATAATATATTATTTATCGATATCTTTAAGATATCAAAATAGTTGCTATGATATTGTTTTTCTGAGATTTGCTTTTCAGATTTTTTAACTAATTTCTTAATTTTCATATCTTCAACTATTTCACCATCAAATAATCTAATTTTACGGCTAGCATAATCTTTAATAGCGTTGTAGTTATGTGTAACAACAATAACTAACTTATCTTTAGAAATATTATTTAATAGTTCAAAAATCTTTTTAGCTGAAATAGAATCTAAATTACCCGTTGGTTCATCACAAACAATAATCTTACAATCTTTAGCTAGTGCTCTCGCTATTACTGTTCTTTGTTTTTCTCCACCGCTTAGTTTACTAGCTTTGTGATGCAAACGATTCTTAAGCCCAACTTTATCTATTAATTCTATTGCTCTTTCTCTTCTTTTCTCCTTATTATAGCCTTGAATTACTAGGGCCATTTCAACATTTTGTAAAACAGTATAACTATCGATAATATTATAATTTTGAAAAACAAAACCAATATATTGGCGACGATAATCTTCTAATTCTTTAACTGTATAATGGGAAATATCTTCTGAATTTATAAACATTTTCCCAAGTTCATATGTATCCAGTCCACTAAGGACATTCAAAAGTGTTGATTTACCACTTCCACTTTCACCTGTTATAACAACAAATTCTCCAATGTGGAATTCTAAATCAACATTTCTAAGTCCTAATGCAATTGTCTCATTTGAATAATAGTATTTGGAAACATTTTCTAGTTTTAACATAATGATCACCCTATCATCCTAGTTTAATTTTATCACATTATTAGCTCTTTACAAACAACTCATAGTTGTGTCTGTTATATAACAATTTAATTACACTTTATAGTGCTTTTACAATTTTATAATGTTATAATATATTGGTTATAATAGCGCATAAATTAATGAATGAGGTGGAAATATGAGTTCTTTCTTAAATACCTTAAGTGATGGAAAAGAAATGGTTGATAAAGTCTTCAAAGCTGCGGTTGCTTGTAATGAGGCTAAAGCAATTTATGGTGACGTTGTAGTTGACGCTACTCTTGGTACTTTATTTAATGAAGAAGGGATATTTGTAGCTTTTGATAGTGTCTGGAATACTTATGAAACTATTGATAAAATTCAAAAAGCAAAATACGCCTCAAGTATCCAAGGTAATCCTGATTTTAATAACGCAGTTTATAAATGGCTTTTTGGTGATTTAGATATCCAAACTCCTTGTGAAATTATCGCATCACCTGGTGGCGCTGGCGCAGTTAGTAGTACAATGAAAAATATTCTTAACCCTGGTGAAACTGTTATTAAGCCTAATTTAGGTTGGGGCCCATATAAAACAATGGCACTTGAATGTGCTCTTACATTAACTGATTATAATATGTTTAAAGGTAATAGTTTTGATATTGAAGATTTTAAAAATACTTTATCAACTGTCATGGATAAACAAAAAAGAGTATTAGTAATTATAAATGATCCTTGTCATAATCCTTCTGGTTATACAATGACTAGTAATGAATGGGATCAAATAATTTCTTTTGTTAATGAGTTAAGTAAAAAAGGACCAGTAATTATTCTAAATGATATTGCTTATGTTGATTATACAAATACCGGAAGTATTTGGAAAAAACATTTTGAAAAATATAATAACATCGCTAAGAATGTTATGGTAGTAATTGCGTTTTCTTGTTCAAAAACACTTACTGCCTATGGTGCTAGAGTTGGTGCTCAAGTAGTATTAACGAAAGACTTAGAACAACTTAATGCATTCAAAAACGCCTCTATCTATAGCGCTAGAAGCATTTGGTCTACTGTAAATAATAGTGCAATGAAATTGTTTAGCACAATTATGAATGATGATATATTAAAATCGGCATATTTGAAAGAAAAACAATTTTATATTGATTTACTTAAAGACAGAGCTAGTATTTTTGTAAGTGAAGCTAAAGAAGTAGGCCTAGAAATATATCCGCATGTTGAAGGATTCTTTGTAACAATCAAAATTACTAACAATATAGAAAAAGAAAAACTAAATATAAAACTTCAAAAAAATCATATATTCACAGTTGAAGTTGATGGTGGACTTAGAGTTGCAATTTGTAGTGTTTCTAGAAGAAAGCTAAAAGGATTAGCAAAAAGAATAAAGGAAATAATGTAAATTAAAAAGGATTTATCGATTGATAAATCCTTTTTTTATTATATTTTTTGAATCCAGCCTTCTGGAGCTTCAATATCTCCATAATAGATTCCTACTAATATATCATAAAGTTTTTTAATTGTTGGACCAACTTTACCATCACCAAATTGTGTAACTTTACCTTTATGAGTAATAGATTTAAGTGGCGTAATGATTGCGGCTGTCCCACAAGCACCTGCTTCCTTGAACTCATCTACGTTATCAATAAAGCAATCTCTTTCTTCTACTTCCATACCTAGCATGTGTTCAGCAATATATAAAATTGATCGTTTAGTTATGCTTGGTAAAATTGAGGAAGAAACCGGAGTTACAAGGATATTATCATGTGTGATTCCAAAGAAATTTGCAGCACCTACCTCATCAATTTTCGAATGAGTAAGTGGATCTAAGTAGATAACACCTGCATATCCTGCTTTTTTAGCTAAACTTCTCGGATATAAACTAGCCGCATAATTCCCAGCAACTTTTACTTGTCCTGTTCCGTTAGCTGAAGCGCGATCGTAATCAGTTGTAACGAATGATAATGCTTCTAATCCACCTGCAAAATAAGTTCCAACAGGAGCACAAAATACACTAAATAAGTATTCATCAGATGGTTTAACACCTAAATTCATTCCCTGGCCTATTACAAATGGTCTAATGTATAAAGATTGTCCTTTTCCATATTCAGGAATATCATCAATGTTTGCTTTTACAACTTCTAAAATTCCATCAAAGAATAAATCTTCTGGTAACTCTGGAGCAACTAATCTTCTTAAGCCTTCATTAATTCTAATAAAATTTAAATCTGGTCTAAATAATTGAATTTCTCCAGTCTTTGTTCTATAAGCTTTTAAGCCTTCAAACAAAGCTTGGCCGTAATGGAAAACGTTAGAACCTTCGTGAATAGAAATGTATTTATCAGTAGTTAAACTACCTTTTTCCCATTTCCCATTTTTTGTATAAGCACGATATCTGTATTCAGTTTCCTTTAGGGCGTAACCCATCAAACCACTCCTTCTTAATATTTTCCTTGAGCAACCATTGCATCAGCAACTTTAACAAAGCCTGCAATATTAGCCCCAGCAATTAAATCATAACCAAAACCATAACGGCTACTTGCCTTAACACAACTGGTATAAATATTTTTCATAATATCTCGTAATTTTTTGTCAACTTCTTCTGAAGTCCAACTTAATCTCATGCTATTTTGTGACATTTCCAGAGCACTTGTAGCAACCCCTCCAGCATTAGCAGCTTTACCAGGACCAATTACTACTCCTGCTTCAACTAACATTTCTACTGCGGGAATAGTAGTAGGCATGTTTGCACCCTCTATTAAATATTTAACACCATTTTTAATAATTTGTTTAGCATCTTCTGGCCAAATCTCATTTTGAGTAGCACTAGGCATTACAATATCAACTTTTCTTTCCCAAGGTTTTTTACCAGGAATAAATTCAACATTGAATTTCTTAGCGTAATCCTCAATTTCACCATCAGTGTTAGCTCTCATTTCTAACATGTAATTAAATTTTTCTTGAGTATTGATTCCTTCAGGATCATAAATGTATCCTTCTGGACCAGATAAAGTAACAACTTTACCACCAAGATCAGCAACTTTACGGCAAACACCCCATGCAACATTACCAAATCCTGATACTGCGACAGTTTTATTCTTAAAAGATGTTTTATCATGTTTTAACATTTGTAATGCGAAATATGTAGCACCATATCCTGTTGCTTCTGGTCTAATTAAAGAACCACCATATTCTCGACCTTTACCTGTTAATACACCGTTTTCAAATGCGCCTCTAATACGGCGGTATTGTCCAAATAAGAAGCCGATTTCTCTTCCACCTACACCGATATCTCCGGCAGGCACATCAACGTTTGGTCCAATATGACGATATAACTCAGTCATAAAACTTACACAAAAACGTCTAATTTCTTCATCTGATTTTTGTAAAGGATTGAAGTCACAACCACCTTTACCTCCACCAATAGGAAGTCCTGTTAAACTATTTTTAAAGATTTGTTCAAATCCTAAGAATTTAATTAACCCAAGATAAACCGTAGGATGGAATCTAAGTCCACCTTTATATGGTCCAATAGCTCCATTAAACTGCACTCTAAATCCTCTATTTACTTGTGTAACTCCTTCATCATCAACCCAAGGAACTCTAAATACGATAGCTCTTTCAGGTTCAACGATTCTTTCTAAAATATTATTGTCAAAGTATTCTGGATGTTGTTCCAAGACTGGTCCTAAAGAATTAAGCACTTCAGTTACTGCTTGAACAAATTCTTTTTGATTTCCGTCTTTTTGATTAACAATTTCTAAAACACTTTTAATATATTCTTCTGTTTCTTTACTGACTTCACCATCAACTTGAAGAGGTTGTAAACTATCGAATTTATGAACGAATAGTCCGCTTCTTAATTTTGGTTCAAACCAAGTAGTTTTTGCTGGCATGATTAATCCAGAATCAGAAACATCCATGATTTCTTTCATAGTTACTGGGTACATTGAGAATCCAACACCACCATACTTGTCAGTTTTATGTTGTATTCCTTTTAACCCCCTAATTCCACCTACGAAACTAATACGTGATGAAACTCTTATATTTGTTAAACCTAAGATGTCATCTAAAATATGTTTACTTAGTAAAGCAGCATCAATATTAGATAATAAATCACCCTTTATTATTACTGATTTCTTAACTTGTAATTTATACCATTGTTTATTCAAATACATTCCAAATGTATTTTCAACAACTGGTTTATATGGCGCTTTACTTTCTTCTACTTCGAATATTTTTCCAAGAGATTTTATAAATTGCTCTTTAGTCAAACCATTTAAATCGTGAACAACACGGTTATAATCCATAATAGTTAAATCTTCTTCTGGGATAATAACTGACATAAAGAAGTTGAATTCTTCTTCCCCTGTAAAATTAGGATTTTCTTGACGACGTTTTAAGGCAACTCTTGCCGCACTTGCTGTACGGTGATGTCCATCAGCAATATATAGACTGTCGATAGTACCAAACACTTCAGAAATTTCTTGGATTAAATCGTCATCATCTATTGACCATACTACGTGACTAACTTCATCTTCAGTTACGATATCAACTTCAGGTTTATGTGTTTCAGTCCATGATTCTAAGATTTCAGTCAATCTTTTGTTTTCACGATATGTCATGAAAATTGGTGATGTGTTTGCGCAACATACATCAAAATGATCAGTTCTATCTTTTTCTTTACTAAGAATCGTAAGTTCATGTTTCTTAATTATATTATTTTCATAATCATCAATACACGTATTAGCAACAAATCCTGTTTGTGGATTTCCGTTCATAATTTGACGATAAATATAAATCATTGGTTTTTCATCTTGAATTAAGATTCCGTCATCCTGGAAAATATCAAAGTTTCTTCTTGCTCTACTATAAACTTTTTTATCGTACGGATTCATTGAAGATGGAAAATCAATTTCCGATCTTGAAATATGTAAGAAACTGTATGGATTCCCTTTCGCCATAGCTTTAGCTTCTTTTCTGTCCATTACGTCATATGGTAATGCAACAACTTTTTCGACCAAATCTTTTCTTGGTCTAACAGCTCTAAACGGTCTAACAATAGCCATAAATTTATCCTCCTATGATAAGTATTCTAATACTACTTCGATTGTCTCAAGTCCAATTCTAGCTTGAGCTTCAACTGTAGATGCACCAATATGTGGCGTTAATGAAATTGATTCATGAGTATAAATACTTTCATTTTTAGTAGGTTCATCTTCAAATACATCTAAAGCGGCCTTCTTAACTTTTCCACTTTCTAGTGCTTTAATAAGTTCTAACTCATTAACTACTCCACCACGTGAAGTCTGAATTAGATACATTCCTTCTTTCATTAAATGAAACTCTTCTTTTCCTAAATATGGACCAGTCTCTTTATTAAATGGAATGTGTAATGATAAAAAGTCTGATTGTGCTAATAACTCTTCTTTTGAAACAAATTGACAATCTGGCAACACTTTTTGTGCTCCAGATAAATCTGTATAGATAACTTTCATTCCTAATGCCACAGCTTTTTTCGCAACACTCTTAGCGATTCTACCAAAGCCTACTAGCCCTAATGTTTTTCCTGAAAGTTCAATACCTAAATAAGCCTTCTTATTCCATTGACCGTTTCGCATTGTTACATTTGAAATATAGATATGTCTAGCAAGTGCAAACATATGTCCTATTGCTAGTTCAGCAACTGCATCACTTGAAGATTTAGGAGTATTTCTAACTACTATTCCTTGTTCTCCACTATAGACATGATCAATATTATCAATTCCAACACCTGCTCTAATAATTAGTTTTAGTTTTCCACCAATGATTGCTTCATCAATTAATGGTTTTCTAATCTTAGTAGCAGAGCGGATAATTATACAATCAATTTCTTTTATTTTTTGATTTAATTCTGTTCCTTTGTAATGATTGGTATCCACAGAGAATCCCAGCGAAATTAATTTTAATTCAGCTCCTTTGTCAATACCATCATTTGCTAATATTTTATACATATATTCACCTATAAATTCCAAATATCTTCGATTTCTTTTAATAATTGTAATAATTCTTTTTCTTGACGATCAGCCATATGAGCAATTCTAAATGCCTTATTCTTTAAAGCACCATACCCGTTACTGATTAAGAATCCACGTTTCATTAATTCCTTGTTAAGATCTGTAATACTAAAATCTTTTGTATTTAAAATAGTAGTTACAGTATTTGATCTAAAGCCCTCTTTAGCAAATAACTCAAAATGTTTTTCTGCCCATTTTCTTACTATTTTTGCTAAATGTTCGTGTCTATTAAATCTGTTTTCTAAACCTTCAATATTAACAATCTTATCAAGTTTATAATCAAGAGCCCACATATGTGGTGTTGAAGGAGTACTTGGATACTGATAATCTTTCTTAACACGTTTAACTATATTTACTAGATCTAAATAGAAACCTCTATTTTCTACAGTTAATGCTCTTTCATACGCTCTTTCCGATACAGATGCAACACTAAGTCCTGGAGGAAGTCCTAAACATTTTTGTGTTGAAGCAATACAAATATCAATATTTGCTTCATCAACTTCTACTTTCGCTCCACCTAAAGAACTAACAGCATCAACTAAGAATAATACTCCTGGAAAGTTCTTAATAACTTGGCCAATTTCATATACATGATTCATCAATCCTGAAGATGTTTCATTATGAGTCACAGCGACAACATCATATAATCCAGTTTCTAATGCCCTTTCAACCATTTCTTTGGTTGTTGGTGAACCCGGTTCTGATTTAAACTTATCAGCTGGCACACTATTAGTAACAGCCATTTCGTACCATCTATCACCAAAAGCACCAACACTAAACATGGCAGCGCGTTTTTTTGTACAAGATTTAATCGCCATTTCCATAATTCCACTTCCAGAAGAAGTCGACAAAATAATTGTATCGTTAGTATACATTAATTTTTGTAAATTCTTCGATATTCTTTCTTGTAAATCTGTTGCAGTTTTACTACGATGCGGTATTTGCACAGTAGCCATTTTTTGTAGCACATCTGGCTCAACATTTACTGGACCAGGAATAAATAATTGTAAACTCATTTCATTGTTTCCTTTCATCTAAAAGAATTACCTTTGATACATAAGCATTTTAACAAAGATATAGTCTTAAAACAAGCGTTTTCAAAAAAAAATATATCTTTTTTTTGCGTAAAATAAAAACGGCTAATTAAAGCCCTTTAAGGTGGAATAATGTTTGAGATTTTCAAGAATATTTATGAAAACATTTTCATAACTCTTTTCTGTAAAATTAAATAGTTGTTTAAAGAGTAATTTTGTTCGTTATTTTATATTGGTTTTTATTGATTAAGTTATAGAGTGGTGTTACAATATAGTTGATTTTTTGATAAAAAAGGAGGCCCAACTATGAAGCTCTCAAATCGAATTATGTCAATGCAGGAATCTCCTGTAAGAAAGTTAGTACCTATCGCTACTAAAGTTAAGAAAAATGGTAAGAAAGTATATCATTTAAATATTGGACAACCCGACATTGAAACTCCCAAAGTTTTTATGGAAGCAATAAACAATTATGATACAACTGTGATCAAGTATTCTTTCTCACAAGGAGAGCCTACTTTGATTAATGCTATAAGAGATTATTTTGCACGTGATGGAATCATTTTTGATGAAGATGAAATATTAATTACAAATGGTGGTTCAGAAGCATTAACGTTTACTACTATTGCTATTTGTGACCCAGGTGATGAAATACTAGTGCCTGAACCATTTTATACTAATTATAGCGGTTTTACAGGCGGAGTAAATGTCTCTATCAAGCCAATTACAACGAAAGCTGAAGAAGGATTTCATTTGCCTTCAAAAGAAGATATAGTTAGACTAATCACTCCAAAAACTAAAGCAATTTTATTTTCAAATCCAGGAAATCCAACAGGTACAATTTTAAGAATTGATGAACTTGAAATGCTTGCTGAAATAGCTAAAGAACATAATTTATACATTATTAGTGATGAAGTTTATCGTGGTTTTGCATATGATGGTCTTAAAGGTATCTCAATGGGATCAATTAAAGGCGTTGATGATCGTGTAATTATTATTGAAAGTGTTTCAAAAAGATATAGTGCTTGTGGTGCAAGAATTGGATCACTTGCTTCTAAAAATAAAGAATTGATAAAAAACGTTCTAAAATTGTGTCAAGCAAGACTATGTGTTGCTACGCTAGAACAAATTGGCGCAGCTGAACTTTATAAGTTAACTGATGAATATACGCAATCTGTAAAGGATGAATACCAGTCTCGTAGAGATATTGTTTATAAGACATTGTCAGAGATTCCCGGAGTTGTTTGCGAGAAACCTACAGGAGCGTTTTACGTTGTAGTTAAGCTCCCAGTTAAGAATGCAGAAGACTTTATAATTTGGATGCTTGAAGAGTTTGAAGAAGATGGCGAAACAATTATGATGGCTCCAGCTGAAGGTTTTTATGCTACAAAAGGTTTAGGAATAGATGAAGTTAGAATTGCATATGTACTTAATACTACTGATATGAAACGTGCAATGTATCTACTTAGAAAAGGATTAGAAATATATAATAAAAAACTGTGACTTTTTGTTTCAGTTTTTACTATAGGAGGTAAAACGTATGATATTTGATGCTCATGGTGATATTCTTACTGACATGTACCAAGAGAAACAAAAAGGAAATTTAAATTCATTTAAATCAAAACATTTGGAACTGTACAGAAAAGGTGGAGTTACACATAGTATTTTTGTTAATTATACTGATCCCTATAAAGATGATGATAGTCTTTTTGCGAAAATATTTGAAAATGCATTTAATGAATTACGTGAAAATAAACATATTTTTAAAATATGTTTAAACTACAATGACATGCTATTATCAGTGAATGAAAAAAAAATCGGTGTGATTATTGGTATGGAAGGAATTATGCAACTTGAAGATGTCAATCAATTGCGTGACTTATATAATGAAGGAGTTCGACATGCATCGTTAACTTGGAATGAAGATAATAAATATGCAAGTGGACTTGATAATAAAAATACTCGTGGATTGACAGAAAAAGGTATTGAGATTTTAAAAGAAATGGAAGAGTTAGGAATGTTAATTGATTTAGCACATCTAAATGAGAAGTCTTTTCAAGATGTTATTAACAATACTTCTACTCCGTTGATTATCTCGCACGGAAATACTAAAGCAATATGTAATCATCTTCGTAACTATACCGATGAACAATTATTGGCTATCAAAAAAAGCAATGGAGTAATCGGTATTTGTGGAATCCGTAGTTTTATCGCAAAAGACAATATTGATCAAAATATTGAAAATATGGCAAAACACATTGATCACGCCGTTAAAGTAATGGGAATAGATCATGTTGGGCTTGGATTTGACTTCTGTTATTACTTATATGAAAATGTAAAAGATAACTATGTTGAGGGACTTAAAACTATTGCTGATGTCCCAAATATATTTACTGAGCTAGTCAAATTAGGATATAATAAGAATGATATAGAAAAAATTAAACATTTAAATTTCGAAAGAGTTATTAAGGAAATCTTAAAATAACTATGATAGAATAGTATTGAGGTGATTTTATGTATATTGAAGATTATTTAGGGCATTCTCCAAAAATTGCAAAAACTGCAAAAATATTTAAAAATGCCATAATTGCTGGAGACGTGACTATTGGTGAGCATGTTAGTGTTTGGTATAACGTAACAATCAGAGGTGATATGGCTCCTGTTACAATTTTAGAAAATACTAATATCCAGGACAATTGTGTAATTCATACAAATCTTAACCTGCCAACTCATATCGGGAGAAATGTAACTGTTGGGCACGCTGCAATCATCCATGCTGCTACTGTTAATGATAATTGCCTAATTGGGATGGGAAGTATTATATTAGACGGAGCAGTTATCGGAAAGAATGCTTTAGTCGGTGCTGGATGTGTTGTCCCACCTCATAAAATAGTTCCTGCAAATACTCTTGTTGTTGGTAATCCCATGAAGATAATCAGAGAATTATCTTTAGAAGAGCTTGAAGGAATAAAAATCAACAAAGATTATTATTTAAAATTAATGAGTGAATATAAATAGATAAAAGATTTATTGCATTATAAAAGGCACAATTAATTTGTGCCTTTTTTTATTTGGTTATAATAATCTATAAATCTTCTTTGTTTTGAAGTTTTTGGATTATAATGTAATAACTTAAAGTATGTTTGAACAAGGTATCCTGAAGTTACAATGACAACGACTGTTCCTAGTCCAACTGTTCCACCGAGTAAATATCCACCAAGTAAGACGGTAAACTCAATCATTGGTTTAATATATTTTATTTCTATATTAGTTATTCTATTTAGGCCAACAAATAAGCCATCTCGTGGGCCAGCACCTAAACCTGTGCTAATATACAAACTTCTTCCGAATGTCATTATGATAAGTCCCACTACTAAAATAACTGATTTTTCTAATGTATTTTCAGGGATGAAGGTGAAAATAATATCAGATTGATCTATCATCATCCCTACTATTAAGACATTTAGAACTGTGCCTAAGCCAATTTTAGTTTTTAAGATTAACATACTTAAAGATAATATGACTAATCCTAGTAAGATAGTAACAATCCCAAAAGATAGTCCTGAAAGAACTGATAATCCTTGATGAAATACTCCCCAAGCATCCATTCCTAAGTCTGCCCTTTTTATCATCATTATTCCAAAAGATAAAAACACAAATCCTACTAGCAATAATGGAATCCGTTTAAAATCTTCAACTAATAATTTCATTTTACTCACCTTATTTCTAATTATAAATTCAAAATTAATTTTAACACAAATATAATAATACACAAGGAAATACGCTTGTAATAATTGTCTTTATAATGCTTTATCTTATCGCTTTTATAAAAATAATGATATTATAAATACTGAGGTGATTAGATGTTAACGGCAGTTAAATATGAAGCTAAAAAAAGAAAAAATGTCTTTCTACTTGTTGGCCTATTTATATTATTTTTAGGTCTTTATATCTTTCTAGATTTTGAAGGAAATACAAATTATAATGAAATGACTGAATCATTTGGTCTTTTAGTTGTTTTAATTCATATTTCTGTGAACATAGCAATCGCTATTTTGTCAGCTATTATGGTAGGCTTTAGTATTATTAACTATAACCTTACAAAAATTGATCCCAAAGGATCTAATGCGATTCCCTTTTTCACATTTATCTTTGGTCTTTTAACTTTTGGTTGTACAGGTTGTGTTGTAGCGTTTTTAAGCGCTGTTGGAATTGCTTTTTCACCACTAGTTTTACCGGCAGGTAATCTAATATGGAAATTGGTTGCCTTGTTGTTTGTTGCCCTTGGTTTCTTTTGGATAATGTATTCAATTGAACATATGAAATGTAGAATAAATAACGTAGAGGAGTAATCTAATGAGAAGAGAAAAATGGACTTTACAAAACATGCCTGATTTAACAGGTAAAACTTTTATAGTTACTGGTGCAAATAGTGGAATTGGCTTTGAAGCTACTAAAGCATTTGCAATGAATAATGCGAAAGTAATAATGGGTTGTCGAAACTTAGAAAGAGCTCAAGCTGCGAAAGATAAGATTTTAGCGGAATTTAAGAACGCTGATTTAGATATTATATTACTAAATCTTATGAGTTTTGATTCTATTGAGACATTTGCTAATGAAGTCAACGCTAAATACTCTAAACTTGATGTATTATTGAATAATGCTGGAATAATGTCTGTGCCATATGGACCTACAGAAAACGGTCTAGAAAAACAAATAGGAGTGAATCATTTTGGTCACTACTATTTAACAATGAGCTTATTACCACTTTTAAATAAAACAACTGATTCAAGAATTGTAAATATTGCAAGTATTGCTCATCGTTTCGGAAAATTAGAACCCAATAGTTTTATGTATGAAGAGAGTAGAAAATATAATAAATCATATGCTTATGCTCAATCTAAACTAGCTAATTTACTATTTACATATGGTCTAAAGTCTCGTTTAGAAGAAATAGGCTCAAATATTTTAGTTCTCGCAGCTCATCCTGGTATAACAAGAACAAATTTAGGTAACCACTTAAGAACATTTAGAAGAAAACCAATTTCATTTATCTTAGATAGTTTTAATCAAAAAACTCCAAAAGGAGCATTGTCAGGAATTAGGGCGTCAGTTGATAAAAATGTTAAGAGCGGGGAATATTATGGACCACATTTCCTATGGAATGCTAAAGGATATCCTATTGTTGAAGAATCAACAAAATTGTCTCATTCAAAAGATTTACAAGATATTTTATGGAATTACTCAGTAAAAATTACTGATCTAGATATTAACTTATAAAAAAGCTTTGAAAAAAGCTTTTTTTCTATTTGCTTAACGACCTAATAAGCAATATAATGATACAGAGGTGAAAACAATGGCACAAACATTTAACTTTCGAGTATTACAAACATCCGATGTTCATGGATATATTTATCCGATAAGTTATTCATCAAAAGAGAAAATGGATATTGGACTTGCACAAATATCAACTTTATTAAAAAAGTATCGAACTACTAATACTATCGTTATAGATACAGGGGATACCATTCAAGGTAGTCCATTAACATATCATCATGCAAAAGAAAATGTAGGAAAGCAAAATCCTCTTTCTAAAGTATACAATTATTTAAATTATGATTTCATCACAATAGGTAATCATGAATTTAATTATGGAAGAAATTATTTAGACAACTATATCAGTTATTTAGATGCGAAAATAATTAATTCTAACCTTATAGATGAAGCCACTTCTACCCCTCTTTATGGAAAAGAATATGAAATTATAAGATACGAAGATGGTCCAACTATAGCTATAATTGGAGCAACAACTCACTATATCCCAAATTGGGAACAGCCTACTCATATTAAAGGTATTACTTTTATAGATGCTTTTGAAGCAATCAAAGAAATAGTTAAAAAAATCAAGAAAATCGAAAATCCTGACTTCATCATTGTCAGCTACCATGGTGGCTTCGAAAGAGATTTAGAAACACATGAATTTTCAATGGAAGATACTGGTGAAAATCAAGGATATAAAATATTAAAAGAAATCCCTGATGTTGATTTATTACTCACAGGTCACCAACATCGTACATTAGCTGGTAAATTATTTAATACTTATTATACACAACCAGCATTAAATGGAACTGCCTTAGGACTTATTGATATTGAATTTTATAATGAAGAAAATGTTTGGAAATATAATGTCAATAATATTGAAATACTATCAACTAGAAATATAATCCCTGATACAAAGTTGCTTAACCTTGTAACGCGTGATGAAGAAGCTACACAAATATTTTTAGATACGCCAATTGGTAAAACAAAACATGACTTATTAATTACTGATCAATTAGAAGCAAGACTCCATAAACATCCTTTAGTATCCTTCATAAACCAAGTTCAACTAGAATATTCGCACGCTGATATTTCTTCTTGTTCTCTAGGTAACGATGTTTCTGGATTTAGAAAAGAAATAACGATTAGAGACGTTATTGGAACTTATGTTTTCCCTAATAGTTTAGTTGTAAAAGCTGTAAAAGGAAGTACACTATTAATCGCTCTTGAAAAAACAGCTGAGTTTTTTGAACTTGAAAATAACAAAGTAATTTTCAGCCCAAAATTCAATACTCCTAAATTGCAGTTATACGCCTATGATATGTATGATAATCTTAACTACACAATTGATTTAAGAAAACCACATTCTGAAAGAATATCAAATGTAACATTCAATAACTTGCCACTTGAGTTAGATAAAGAATATAATATCGTCATGAATAATTACCGCGCAGCTGGTGGCGGAGACTATTTATTCATAAAAGAATGTCGAACAGTTAAAGTAATTCAAATAGATGTAATTGAATTGCTTATTAACTACATATTCGATAAAAAAGAAATCGAAATAAAAACAACTGATAATATTAAGATAATCTATTAATTCTTAATTAGTTATCATACTAATTAATTGTAAAATATAGAGTTTAAAAAGGATATAGGTAAAGATATGAAAAAGATATTTGTGATTTTATTAATGAGCTTATCATTATTAGTACTAACAAGTTGTAACGAACCTGTTATAGAAGAAACTCCAATAATTGAAACAGTTAAAGCTAACCTTTTAGTGGCTGAGGAATTAGAAGATATTACCTTACCAACAGAAATTGATGGTGTATCAATTTCATGGCAAAGTAGTAAACCTAATCTAATAACTAATGAAGGTGTAATAATAAAACCTGCTGTAGATATAACTACTTCATTAACAGCTACATTAACTTATGAAGATCGTGTAATGACGAAAATCTTTAATGTCGTTATTTTAGGGGATGTTTCAGTCGATTATAACGTAGTACAACTAGCAATTGATTCAATTTCATTTGAAGAATATGAATTAATTACCGATATTTACTTATTATCTGTAGCAGATGGCATTAATATCAATTGGTCATCAAATGATGAGGATGTTATAACATCTGCAGGTGTAGTCACAAGACCAGCTGCTGATGCAGGTAACGCTCTAGTAACTTTAACTGCTACATTATCTTATAACGAAATAATCATTGAAAGAGATTTTGTT